>DASSPL010000154.1:0-6793 GCA_035699685.1 Burkholderiales bacterium
CCAGGCGAAGCCGCTCACCGACCTGGTGGTCGAGGTGCGCGAGGTGCACGGCGTGCGCCCGCGCATCATCCCGTGCCGGGTCGAGCGGCTGGAGAAGCCCGCGCCCGACGTGGCGGTGATCGGCCTCCGGCTGCCGATGAACGAGAACTTCCGCTTCCTCGCCGGCCAGTACATCGACATGCTGCTGAAGGACGGCAAGCGCCGCAGCTACTCGCTCGCCACCAAGCCCGATCCGGGCGGCGTCACGGCGCTCGAGATCCACGTGCGCGCCACCCCGGGCGGCCTCTTCACCGAGCACGTGTTCAACAAGCTGAAGGTGCGCGACCTGCTGCGCTTCGAAGGCCCCCTGGGCAGCTTCTACCTGCGCGAGGACTCGGAGAAGCCGATCGTCATGGTGGCGAGCGGCACCGGCTTCGCCCCGATCAAGTCGATCATCGAGCTGGCGCTGGAAAAGGGGCTGGAGAAGAAGCGCCCCATGACCCTGTACTGGGGCTGCCGCGTGAAGCAGGATCTCTACATGCTGGACCAGGCCCAGTCGTGGACGCGGCCGGGCTTCAAGTTCATCCCGGTGCTGTCCGACGAGCAATGGAGCGGGCGCACGGGGTTCGTGCATCGCGCGGTGATGGAGGATTTCCCCGACATGACCGGCGTGCAGGTGTATGCCTGCGGCGCGCCGGTGATGGTCGAGTCCGCGCGCAAGGATTTCAGCCTGAATTGCAGGCTGCCGGTGGAGGAGTTCTTCGCCGATTCGTTCCTGACCGAGGCCGACAAGGCCGTAACCGCCTAGAAGGAGGAGACATGTCGCTCACGCGAGAGAAGATCCAGGATGGCATCGCCGACCCGCAGAACGAGAAGTCGATCGTGCGGCCGTACGTCATGTCGCACGGCACCATGGAGTGCTACAGCCTGAAGGAGTCGCGCAAGTTCTACGAGGAGTTCCTCGGCCTCGAGTGCGTGCGCCACGCCAAGCCGGCGATGGTGGTGCGCTGCGGCCTCAAGTTCCACATCGTCGCGGTCGAAGTCGGCGCCGCCGTGCACCCGCAGAACGTCCTCAACCACTGGGGCCTCGACGTCGGCTCCAAGGAAGAGGTCGACCGCGTGCACAAGGAGGCGATCAAGAACAAGGACAAGTACAAGATCCGCCAGGTCCTGCCGGTGGTCGACCAGCACGGCGTGTACTCCTTCTACATGGAGGACCTCGACCACAACTGGTGGGAAGTGCAGTACTACCCGGGCTTCCAGAACGAGGACCTCTTCGACTTCGGCGACCGCTTCTCGATGGACGACGGCGCCGAGGTGGGCGAGCTGAAGGAGCTCAACATCAAGACCACCGCCTGATGCGGCTTCTTGCCCTACTCGTCCTTACCGTCATGAGCGCCACCGCCGCCGCGCAGCCCCAGCTGCGAACCCTGAACGTGATCGTCTTCCCCGGCGGCTGGAACCTGCCGATCTGGGCGGCCGAGCGGCAGGGGTTCTTCGAGAGCAACGGGCTGCGCGTGGTGGTGACGCCGACGCCGAGCTCGACGTTCCAGATGCAGGGCTTCGCCGAGGGACGCTTCGACATCGCCATGACGGCCATCGACAACGTGGTCGCCTACCAGGAAGGGCAGGGCGAGGCGAAGATCCCGGCCAACCCCGACATGTTCGTCTTCATGGGCGGGGACTCGGGCTTCCTCTCGCTGGTCGGCGGCAAGGGCGTGAACAGCATCGGCGAGCTGAAGGGCAAGAAGATCTCGGTAGACGCCATGACCACCGGCTACGCCTTCGTGCTGCGCGAGCTGCTGGCGCGCAACAACATCGCCGAGAACCAGGTGACGTTCGAGCGCGCCGGCGGCGGGCTGCAGCGCTACCAGGAGCTCCTCAAGGGCTCGCACGCCGGCACCATGCTCATCGCGCCGTTCGATCTCCTGGCGATGAACCAGGGCCACGCGCGCCTCGCGCGCGCCGACGAGCACCTCGGCGCCTACCAGGGCGTCGTCGGCGCCGCCCGGCGCTCGTGGGCGCGGGACAACGAGCAGGCCCTCGTCGGCTTCATCCGCGCCTACCACGCCGGCGTGCAGTACGTCGCCGATCCGAAGAACCGCGAGATCGCCGAGGCCCTGCTCGTCGCGCTCGCCGGCCGCACCATGACCCCGCAGCTCGCCCGGCAGGCAGCCGACACGCTGCTCGACCCGAAATCCGGCTTCATCCGCGACGTCGCGGTGAACATGGAGGGCGTGCGCACCGTGCTGCAGCTGCGCTCCAAGTTCACCGGCAAGACGCTCGGCGACCCGTCGAAATACGTAGACGCGTCCTACCGCGACAAGGCGCTGCGCTGACGAGCGTGTTTGCCACCTTCCTCGAGGAGCTCGAGGCGCGCACCGCCATCGAGGACTGCCTCAAGCGCTTCGCGCGCGCGGTCGACCGGCAGGACTGGAAGCTCGCGCGCGAGCTCTACCACGACGACGCCTTCGACGACCACGGCTTCTTCAAGGGCCCGCCGGACGCGTTCCTCGCCCATATAGCGAAGCTGCACGAGGTTCAGGAGCACTCGATGCACTTCAACACCAACGTGCTGATCGAGTTCCGCTCGCGCGAGCGCGCCTTCGTGGAGACCTATGTGCTGGTCCTGCAACGCTACAAGGACAAGCGCGTGACGGCCTCGGCCCGCTACCTCGACCGTTTCGAGAAGCGCAAGGGCGAGTGGCGCGTCTCCTACCGCACGCTGGTCTTCGGCGACATGGTGTCCGAGCCGCTCGCCGAGCCGGTGCGCTTCCCCGCCGGCTGGGCCGAGCAGAGGCACGGCATGGACGATCCCCTGTACAAGATCCCGCGCTGATGGCTTCCCGAGAGAGCGAGATCGACGCCATCCTGCTCAAGCTGCCCGGCGTGAGCAGCCGCAAGATCAAGGGCCTGCACGCCTACTTCGTCAGCGACCGGATGTTCGCCTGCATCAGCGGCAACGGCGTCGGCCTGCGCCTGCCGGTCGCCGAGGCGCGCGAGCTGCACTTCTCGCGCGCCGACGTGACGCCCTTTACGCCCGCCGGGCTCACCAGCACCAAGGACTGGATCCAGATCGACCGGGCGAATGCCGCCGACTACGAGAAGGACCTCGACCTCTTTCGCCGATCGCTCGACTTCGTCAAGGGCGGGGGCCGGTAGACTGCGAACATGAAGACGAAACCGATACTCACCATCGAGGACTGCGAGCGCATCTACGCCGCCTGCAAGGCCGAGGCGCAGAAGAACAAGTGGAACGTGACGGTTGCCATCGTCGATGACGGCGGCCACCTGCTGCTCCTGAAGCGCATGGACGGCACGGCGCCGGTGACGGCGGAGATCGCCGAGCTGAAGAGCCGCAGCGCCGCCATCTCGCGCCGCTCGACCAAGGTGAGCGAGGACCGCATCGCCGCCGGGCGCGTCGCGCTGCTGCGCATGCCGCCGCTGCCGGTGCAGGGCGGGGTGCCGATCATGGTGAGCGGCGAGTGCGTCGGCGCCGTCGGCGTTTCCGGCGTGCAGTCGCACGAGGACGAGCAGGTGTGCAACGCGGGCATCGCGGCGCTGCAATGAAACGACGCTCCCTACTGCTAGGCGCCGCTGCCGCGGCCTTCACGCCTCAAATCTTTGGACAGACTACCGTCAAGCCGCTGCGCATCATCGTGCCGTTTCCGGCGGGCGGCGGCACCGACGTGCTCGCGCGCATCATCGCCGAGCGCATGCGCGACAACTACGCGCCCTCGGTGATCGTCGAGAACCGGGTCGGGGCCTCCGGTCGAACCGGCGTCGAGGCGGTGAAGGCGGCGCAGCCCGACGGCACCACGCTCCTCTTCGTGCCCGACTTCCTGATGACGGTGTACCCGCACAGCTTCAGGAAGCTGTCCTACGATCCGCAGAAGGACTTCATCCCCATCGCCATGATCGCGCGCTCGGGCTTGGCGCTGGCCGCGGGGCCGGCGCTGCCGGCCGAGATCAAGACGGTCAAGGAATATCTCGACTGGGCGCGAAAGAATCCGAAGCAGGCGTCCTATGCGACCACCGCCGCCGGCGGCACGCCGCATTTCGTCGGCGTGATGCTCGCGCAGGCCTCCGGCGTCGAGCTCACGCCGGTGCACTACAAGGGCGGCGGCCCGGCGCTGCAGGACCTGGTGGGCGGCCAGGTGCCCGTCAGCGTGAACCCGATCGGCGAGCTGCTGCCGCAGCTGAAGGGCGGCAGGGTGCGCGTGCTCGCCGTGACGAGCGAGAAGCGCTCGCGCTTCCTGCCCGACTCGCCGACCATGGGCGAGGCCGGCTTCCCGCAGATCCAGCTCGCGCCGTGGCTCGGCTTCTTCGCGCCAGCCGGCACGCCGGCCGACATCGTCAAGCGCCTGTCCAACGGCATCAACGACGCCGCGCAGCACGGCCAGTCGCAGCAGGCGTTCGTCAAGTTCGGCATGGAGCCCGCCGCCATGACGCCGGTCGGCTTCGCCGAGGTGATTCGCCAGGACATCGAGAAGTGGCGTCCGATCGTGAAGGCCTCGGGCTTCACCGCGGAGGACTGATCATCGGCCGCTACGCGTGGCTTCTCCTTCTGGCGGCGGGCGCGGCGCACGCCAATCACCCGATGTTCACCGAGGACACGCAGGTCCTCGGCAAGGATCGCAACCAGGTCGAGCTGCACGGCGTGCGCGCGAAGGACGGCGCCACGCGGCGCGACGAAGGCTCGGTCACGCTCTCCCGCGGGGTGCACGAAACCGCCGACCTGCAGCTCGAGTTGCCCTACATCCGCCTGCGCTCCGACGATGCCCGCGAGTCCGGGGTCGGCGACACGACGGTGTCGCTCAAATGGCGCGTATACGAGTCGGGGCCTTTCGCCCTGCTCGTGCGCCCCGACGTGATCTTCCCCACCGGCGACGATGCCAGGGGCCTGGGCGCCGGGCGCACCCGCTGGGGGTTGAACGGCGCGGCTTCTTACGAGATCGGCGCCGTCGAGGTCATCGGCCATCTCGGCTACCTCGACAACAGGAACACGCTCGGCGAGCGCCGCGCGCTGCGCCACGCCTCCATCGCCGCGCTCTGGTCACCGGTGCATGCGGTGACCCTGCTCGTCGACTACGCGCGGGACACGAACCCGGATCCGGGCGACGAGCGCGCCTCGCGCGAGGTGGTCTTCGGCCTGATGTACGCGTGGTCCAAGGACGTCGACATCGGCGTCGGCCTGCAGCGCGGGCTCTCCGAGCCTGCGGACGACCGGGCGTTGCGCGCCGGCCTCAAGGTGCGCTGGTAATCGGTCTAGCGCATCGGCACGGTGCTGCGCTGGGCCTTGTCGACGATCACGAACTCGAGGAACACCAGCTTCTCCGCGGCGCTGGCATTGCGGTGGGCGTGGACCGCGCCGGGACGCACGTGCAGCGTCTCGCCCGCCTTGAGCGTGACGGGGGGCTTGCCATCCTCCTGCCATATGCCGGAACCCTCCAGCACGTAGAACACCACGTGCGACGTGTGGTAGTGCTTCGGGTTCTGGCCGCCCGGCGCGTACGTCGTCTGGAGGACGCGGAACTCCTTGCCGGGCATCGTCGCGTCGTCGAACACGTGCAGCGGCAGCGCGCTGATGCCGACGCGTTCCTGGGCTGCCGTGGCGAGCGGCATGAGGACGACAAGCGCCATGAAGAGCTTTTTCATTCGACCTCTCGCCCGATGCGGAAGATCAGGAAGTTGATGCCCGGGTTGGGATTGCGGATGCCGCCGTTCGACAGGTGCTGCAGCCGCACGCCCATGTCGAACTTGCGGAAGCGATAGCCGATGCCGACGTGGTCGCCGAACTGGAAGCGGGTGCTGAACGGCGCCTCGCGGTGCACGGACGTGCTGGAGAGCCAGTGCAGGCCGATCGCGGCCTCGAGATACGGCCCGCGCGCCGCGCGCGAATAGCGAAACACCGGCGTGAAGCCGACGTCGTAGATGGGGTTGGTGTCGGAATCCCAGCGCGCGAAGGACAGGTCCCAGTGAAGCTGGATCCTCTCGGGCAGCCAGCGGTGCGGCTGGTGCCATTGCCCGGCGACGCGCACGAGCGACGCCTCGCGGTCGCCGTAGCCGAACTCGAACGCGGCGCCATCGAGAGCCTGTGCGGGGAGCGCGGCGCCGAGGAGGAGAAGCGGGGCGAGTGCGGCGGGGAATTTCTTCACGTTCTGCGAAGATAATAACGGATGGCTCAATACGTCTACACCATGCGGCGGGTCAGCAAGACCGTGCCGCCCCAGCGCACCATCCTCAAGAACATCTCGCTCAACTTCTTCCCCGGCGCCAAGATCGGCGTGCTCGGGCTGAACGGCTCCGGCAAGTCGTCGCTCCTCAGGATCATGGCCGGCGCCGACGACGGCTACGACGGCGAGGTGATCCGCATGCCCGGCATCCGCGTCGGCTACCTCGAGCAGGAGCCGCACCTTCCCAAGGGCGCCACCGTGAGGCAGGCCGTCGAGGAAGCGCAGGGCGACGTCGCCGCCGCGAAGAAGCGCCTCGACGAGATCTACGCCGCCTACGCGGAGCCCGACGCCGATTTCGACAAGCTGGCCGAGGAGCAGGCGAAGCTCGAGGCGCTGATCAACTCGGGCGGCGCCGACGAGCTGGAGGTGGCGGCCGACGCGCTGCGCCTGCCGCCGTGGGAGCAGAAGGTCGACGTGCTCTCCGGCGGGGAAAAACGCCGGGTGGCGCTGTGCCGCCTTCTATTGAGCAAACCGGATCTGTTGCTGCTCGACGAGCCCACCAACCACCTCGACGCCGAGAGCGTGGAATGGCTGGAGCAGTTCCTGCAGCGCTTCCCCGGCACGGTGGTGGCGGTGAC
>DASSPL010000155.1:0-5680 GCA_035699685.1 Burkholderiales bacterium
TCGTGCTTCTTCAGCCCGTCCTTCAGGTGCTGGTTGGCGTCGCGCCGCAGGTTGCGGATCGCCACGCGCGCGTTCTCGGCCTCGTGCTTCACCACCTTGGTGAGCTCCTTGCGCCGCTCCTCGGTGAGCGCCGGCATCGGCACGCGCACCGTCTCGCCCTGCGCCGCGGGGTTGAGCCCGAGGTCGGAATCGCGGATCGCCTTCTCGATCGCGTGCGCCATCTTCTTCTCGAACGGCGTCACGCCGATCGTGCGGGAATCGAGCAGCGTCACCTTGGCGACCTGGTTGAGCGGCGTCGGGTTGCCGTAGTAGTCGACCTGGATGTGGTCGAGGATGCCGGTGTGCGCCCGGCCGGTGCGCACCTTGGCCAGGTCGGCCTTGAAGGCCTGGATGGTCTTGTCCATCTTCTGGTCGGTGGTCTTCTTGAGCTCAGCGATCTGCAAGGGCATGGCGGTCTCCCCGGAAAATCATACGTGAACCAGCGTGCCTTCGTCCTCCCCAAGCACGACGCGCCGCAGCGCGCCCTTCTTGAAGATGCTGAACACGTTGATCGGCAGCTTCTGGTCGCGGCACAGCGTGAGCGCGGTGGCGTCCATCACCTTGAGGTTGCGCACGATGGCCTCGTCGAAGGTGATGCGCGGGAACTTCTGCGCGCGCGGGTCCTTCTGCGGGTCGGCGGTATAGATGCCGTCGACCTTGGTCGCCTTGATGACGATCTCCGCGCCCATCTCGCTGCCGCGCAAGGCCGCAGCCGTATCCGTCGTAAAGAATGGATTGCCGGTGCCGGCGGCGAAAATGACGATCTTGCCCTCTTCCAGGTAGCGGATCGCCTTGCCGCGGATGTAGGGCTCGACCACCTGCTCGATGTTGAGGGCCGACAGCGCCCGGCTGGAGATGCCCTTCTGCCGCATCGCGTCCTGCAGCGCCAGCGCGTTCATCACCGTGGCCAGCATCCCCATGTAGTCGGCCGTGGCGCGGTCCATGCCGGCCGCGCCCGGCGCCACGCCGCGGAAGATGTTGCCGCCGCCGATGACGATGCCGATCTCGCAGCCCATGCGCGACACCTGCGCCACCTCCTCGACGATCGCCTCGATCGTCTGCCGGTTGATGCCAAAAGGGTCCTCCCCCATCAGGGCTTCCCCCGACAGCTTGAGCAGGATCCTTTTGTACTTAGGCGTCAATGTGCCTTGCCCGCTTGCGCCATCACCTCGGCGGCGAAGTCGGTGGACTTCTTCTCGATGCCTTCTCCGACAACGAAGAAGGCGTAGCCGTTCAGCTTCGCCTTCTTCGCCGCGAGCATCTTCTCCACCGTCTGCTTGTCGTCCTTGACGAAGGGCTGGCCCATCAGCGTGATCTCGCCGAGGAACTTGTTCACCGCGCCCTCGACCATCTTGGCGGCGATCTCGGCCGGCTTGCCCGACTCCCTGGCCCGGGCGAGCTGGATTTCGCGCTCGCGGCTGACGATGTCCGCCGGCACCTCGGCCTTGGTCATGTGCTGCGGCTTGGCGAAGGCGATGTGCATCGCCACGTCCTTGCCGACCTCTTCCGGGCCCTCGTAGTCGACCAGCACCCCGATCTTCGCTCCGTGCAGGTACAGGGCCAGCTTGCCCTTGGCCTGCAGCCGCTTGAAGCGGCGGATGCTGATGTTCTCGCCGATCTTCTGCACCAGCGCCTGGCGGCGCGACTCGACCTTGCCGGCGGCGGTGTCGGTCGCGGCGAGGTCCTCGACGCTGGCGGGGTTGCGCGTGGCGACCAGCTCGGCGAGCTGGCGCGAGAATTCGACGAAGTCGTCATTCTTGGCGACGAAATCGGTCTCCGAATTCAGCTCGACCAGCGCCCCGACCTTCGCATCGGCGCCTAGGAAAGCACCGATTACGCCTTCGGCGGCCACGCGGGTGGCGGCCTTGCTCGCCTTGGCGCCGCTCTTGATGCGCAGCAGCTCCTCGGCCTTCTTGATGTCGCCGCCGGACTCCGACAGCGCCTTCTTGCACTCCATCATTCCCAGGCCGGTGAGCTCGCGTAGCTCCTTCACCAGCCCTGCACTGATCTCAGCCATTTCCTTGCGTACTCCTTACAGGTTGAAAAAAAGGGGCCCCGGTGTGACCTGAGGGCCCCTTTTCTCAGGGATCTCAAAAATTACTTGGCCCCGTCATCCTCTTCCACCTCGACGAACTCGTCGCGCGAGGCGCTGACGACCTCCTCGAGCGACTGCTGGCGGCCTTCGAGCACCGCATCGGCGATGCCGCGGGCGTAGAGGCGGATGGCGCGGCTCGAGTCGTCGTTGCCGGGGATGATGTAGTCGATGCCTTCCGGCGAATGGTTGGTGTCGACCACGCCGACCACCGGGATGCCGAGCTTGGAGGCTTCCTGGATCGCGCCCTTCTGGTAGCCGACGTCGATCACGAAGAGCGCGTCGGGCAGCGCCTGCAGCTCCTTGATGCCGCCGAGCGAGCGCTGCAGCTTCTCCATCTCGCGCGTGATGCCGAGCGCTTCCTTCTTGGAGATGCGCTCGAGGCCGCCTTCCTGCTGCAGCGTCTCCATCTCGCGCAGGCGCTTGATGGACTGCTTCACCGTCTTGAAGTTGGTGAGCATGCCGCCGAGCCAGCGGTGGTCGACGAACGGCATGGCGGCGCGCTGCGCTTCCTCGCGCATGATCTCGCGCGCCTGGCGCTTGGTGCCGACGAAGAGGAGCGTGCCGCGGTTCGCGGCCAGCTGGCGCACGAACTTGAGCGCGTCCTGGAAGTTCGCCAGGGTCTTCTCGAGGTTGATGATGTGAATCTTGTTGCGGTGGCCGAAGATGAAAGGCGCCATCTTCGGGTTCCAGTACCGGGTCTGATGTCCGAAATGGACCCCGGCTTCCAGCATCTGACGCATCGTGACCGACACTATTCTCTTCTCCTGAGGGTTAGGGTCTGCGCCGCGCGCTGGCTCTTGCGAGCACCCTTATCGAGCGCGGCGGAAAATTTAAGACAGCCCAAAATTCTAGCATAATCAGTCCAATGCCCGTTGTTCTGAAGACCGCCGAGGAGCTGCAGCGGATGCGCACCGCCGGCCGCCTCGCCTCCGAAGTGCTCGATTTCATCGCGCCGTACGTCAAGCCGGGCGTAACGACCGGCCGGCTGAACGACCTGTGCCACGACTACATGGTGAAGGAACAGGGCACGCTGCCGGCGCCGCTCAACTACGCGCCGCCGGGCTACAAGCCGTTCCCGAAGTCCATCTGCACCTCGGTCAACCACCAGGTGTGCCACGGCATCCCGGGCGAACGGGTCCTGAAGCCCGGCGACATCCTCAACATCGACATCACCGTGATCAAGGACGGCTTCCACGGCGACTGCAGCCGCATGTTCTTCGTCGGCGAGCCGAGCATCCAGGCGCGCCGGCTGGTGGACGTGACGCTGGAGTGCATGTGGCTCGGCATCAAGGCGGTGCGGCCGGGGGCGCGGCTGGGGGACATCGGCGCGGCCATCCAGGCGCACGCCGAGAACCACGGTTTCTCCGTGGTGCGCGAGTTCTGCGGCCACGGCATCGGCCGCAAGTTCCACGAGGAGCCGCAGGTCCTGCATTACGGCAAGGCGGGCACCGGGCTGCCGCTGCAGGCCGGCATGACCTTCACGGTCGAGCCGATGATCAACGCCGGCAAGGCGGGCATCCGCGAGCTCGCCGACGGCTGGACCATCGTCACCAAGGACCACAGCCTGTCCGCGCAATGGGAGCACACCGTGGCCGTGACCGAATCCGGCTACGAGGTCCTGACGGTGTCGAACGGCGCGCCGAAGCCGCCCGCATGACAGCCGCCGGCCTGCGCGAACAGGTCGCCGCCGAGCGCGCGGCGCTGCGCGCGGCCTATCTGCAGAAACCCAATCCGCGGGCGCTGCTCAAGGCGCACGCCCAGCTCATCGACCGGATCATCAAGGCGGTGCCCGGCCTGCCCGACGGCGCCGCGCTCGTCGCCACCGGCGGCTATGGCCGCATGGAGCTCTACCCCTCCTCGGACATCGACCTGCTGGTGCTGCTCGCGCGCGAGCCCGACGAGGCCGAGAAGGGATCGCTCGAAACCCTGATCGGCGCCCTGTGGGACATCGGGCTCGATCTCGGCCACAGCGTGCGCACGGTGGAGGGCTGCGTCGGCGCCGCGGCCGAAGACATCACCATCCGCACGACGCTGCTCGAGGCGCGCTACCTCGCGGGCAGCCGGCCGCTCTTCCGCCGGCTGGAAAAAGCCGTCGCCGCCGCCATCGAGCCGGCGGCGTTCTTCAAGGCGAAGAAGCTCGAGCAGGAGCAGCGGCATGCCAAGCACCAGGACACGCCCTACTCGCTCGAGCCGAACCTGAAGGAGGCGCCGGGCGGGTTGCGCGACCTGCAGGTCATCCAGTGGATGGCGCGCGCCGCGGGCATCGGCTCCAAATGGAAGGACCTGGTGGCGCAGGGCCTGATCGAGGAGGACGAAGCCCGCCAGATCGCGCGCCACGAAACGCTGCTGCAGGACCTGCGCATCCGGCTGCATTACCTCGCCGGCCGCCGCGAGGACCGGCTGGTGTTCGACGTCCAGACCGCGCTCGCCGCGCAGCTGGGGTTCGAGGACACGCCGCAACGCCGTGCGAGCGAGGCGATGATGCAGCGCTACTACCAGACGGCGAAGGGCGTCACGCAGGTCAACACCATCGTGCTGCAGAACCTGGGCGCGCGCCTCGCGCCCGAGCCGGACGTCGAGCCGCGCTCGCTGAACGAGCGCTTCCGCATCCGCGGCGAGCTGCTCGAGATGGCGCGCGACGATCTGTTCGAAGCCGAGCCGCTCGCGATCCTGGAAAGCTTCCTGCTCCTCATGCAGCACCAGGAATTGCGCGGCATGACGGCGCCCACCCTGCGGGCGCTGTACCGGGCGCGCAACCACGTCAACAGCGCCTTCAGGAAGGACCCGCTCGCACGGCTGATGTTCCTGCACATCCTGCAGCAGCCGCGCGGCATCGTGCACGAGTTCCGCCGCATGAACCAGTACGGCGTGCTCGGCCGCTACCTGCCGGAGTTCGGCCGCATCGTCGGCCAGATGCAGCACGATCTCTTCCACGTCTACACCGTCGACCAGCACATCCTGATGGTGGTGCGAAACCTCAGGCGCTTCACGCAGCCGGAGTTCGCGCACGAGTTCCCGCTGGCGAGCGAGCTGATGAGCGGCTTCGAGCGGCGCTGGCTGCTGTACATCGGCGCGCTGTACCACGACATCGCCAAGGGGCGCGGCGGCGACCATTCCCACCTCGGCTCGGCCGATGTGCGCGGCTTCGCCCGCCGCCACGGCCTGCCGAAGGAGGATCGCGAGCTGGTCGAGTTCCTGGTCGAGAACCACCTCGCCATGTCGCACGTCGCGCAGAAGCAGGACGTGTACGACCCGGAGGTGGTGCAGGCATTCGCCGAGCGGGTGAAGACCGAGCGGCGGCTGGTGGCGCTCTACCTCCTCACGGTGGCGGACGTGCGCGGCACGAGCCCGAAGGTATGGAACGCGTGGAAGGGCAAGCTGCTCGAGGACCTGTTCCGCGCCACCCGGCGCGTCCTCACCGGCGAGCCGCTCGCGCGCGACGCCGCGTTCGCCGAGAAGCAGGCCGAGGCGGCGCGGCTCCTGCGCCTGTACGCGCTGTCGGACGGCGTGAAGGACAAGCTCTGGGCGCAGCTCGACATCACCTAC
>DASSPL010000156.1:0-6531 GCA_035699685.1 Burkholderiales bacterium
GAAGAGCTCGCGGCGCGGCGAGTCCACCGCCGCCTGCAGGGCGATGAGGTTCTCGGGCGTCGGCTCCGCCTGGTAGGCGGCCGCGGCGCGGCCGACGACCTCGGCCGAAGGCGAGTAGTCGCTCGACAGCACGTCGAAGAATTCGTTGCGGCAGCGCTCGTCGAGCGCGCCGTACGCGGCGAGCGCGTCGCGCGCGAGCGCGGTGCTCGCGTACTCGCCGCTTTCGGCGAGCAGCGCATTGCACAGGGCGAGCAGGCTCTCGGTGCGGCGGTCGCCGCCGATCAGCTTGCGAAGGAAGCTGACCGCTCCCATCGGGCTAGGCCGCCGCTGCGGTCTTGGCTTCGCTCACCAGCCGCTCGGCTTCCTCGCCCGCCACCTTCTCCAGGTCGTCGCGGTACTTCAGCAGCACCCCCAGGGTATTGTTGACCGTCTCGGGGTCGAGCGCGACGCGGTCGAGCGCCACCAGGCAGTTCACCCAGTCGATGGTCTCGGCCACGCCGGGCAGCTTGAACAGCTCGGTCTTGCGCAGCCGCTGCACGAACGCCACCACCTCGCGCGACAGCGCCTCGGCAGCCTTCGGCGCCTTGCGGTGCAGGATCTCGAGCTCGCGCGCCGCGTCCGGGTAGTCGACCCAGTGGTAGAAGCAGCGGCGCTTCACCGCGTCGTGGATCTCGCGCGTGCGGTTTGAGGTGATGATGACGATCGGCGGCTCCTTGGCCTTCAGCGTGCCGATCTCGGGAATCGTGATCTGCCAGTCCGACAGCACCTCCAGCAGGTAGGCCTCGAACGGCTCGTCCGTCCTATCCAATTCATCTATCAAAAGGACGGGCGAGTGGCCTTCCAGCGCCCGCGCCAGCGGCCGCTTGACGAGGAACTCGTCGGAATAGATCTGCGAGCCGAGCTTCTTCTTGTCCTTCTCGCCGGCGGCCTCGGCCAGGCGGATCTCGACCATCTGCCGCGAGTAGTTCCATTCGTAGGCGGCCTGCGAGATGTCGAGGCCCTCGTAGCATTGCAGTCGGATGAGCTCGCGGCCGAGCGCCTGCGCCACGACCTTGGCGATCTCGGTCTTGCCGACGCCGGCTTCGCCCTCGAGGAACAGCGGCCGCTTCATGGCGAGGGCGAGGAAAAGCGAGGTGGCGAGGCTGCGGTCGGCGACGTACTCGCCCGCGGCGAGCAGGGCCTGCGTTTCGTCGATCGATCTGGGAAGCGCGGAGGGCATGGGAAGCGGCTGAAAGAGCGGCATTTTCGCCATTTTGCGGCGGCGCCGCCACCCTTGTTCGCACGGCCCTAGAATAGGCGCATGGGCTCCCGGCGCCGATTCTTAGCTAGCGCGCTGGTGCTCGCATGCGCGCCGCTCGCGGCCCAGGAGAAGCCGCGGCTCTTCCGCATCGGCATGCTGGAGACGGTATCGATCGGCGCGAACAACGCCAACCTCGTCGAGCTGCACCGCGGGCTCAGGGAACTGGGTTACGAGGAAGGCAGGACCTACCTGATCCTCTACCGCTCGGCCGAGGGCCACACCGAGCGCTTCCCGGCGCTCGCCGCGGAGCTGGTGCGGCAGAAGGTCGACGTGTTCCTGTGCCGCGGCACGCCGGCCACGCTCGCCGCGCGCAACACGCAGAGCGGCATCCCGGTCGTCGCCTCGGCGATGGCCGACCCGATCGACGG
This sequence comes from Burkholderiales bacterium, assembly GCA_035699685.1. Classification (GTDB taxonomy): domain Bacteria; phylum Pseudomonadota; class Gammaproteobacteria; order Burkholderiales; family SG8-39; genus SCGC-AG-212-J23. Next base: position 1,669 of record DASSPL010000156.1, read on the forward strand.
GGTCACCGGCCTCGTCAGCTCGGTCACCGACCTGGGCGCGAAGCGCATGGAGCTCCTGAAGGCGCTGGCGCCCGGCGCAAAGCGCATCGGCGCGCTGATCAACCCGGACAATCCGGCGTCGATGGCGAGCTGGAAGGTGATCGCGGCCGCCGCGGCGTCGATGAAGCTGCAGGCCGAGATGATCGACGTGCGCAAGCCCGAGGAGCTGGGCGCGTCGCTCGAGGCCGCGGTCGGCGCCGGCGTGGACTCGTTCATCTTCGGCATCGAGACCCTCACCCAGGCCAACCAGGGGCTGATCATCGATTTCACCGCCCGCAGGCGAATACCCGCCGTCTACGCGGCGCGACACTTCGTCGAGGCGGGCGGCCTGCTTTCCTACGGCGTGCACTACGGCAACCTCTATTACCGCTCGGCGTCCTTCGTCGACCGGCTCCTGAAGGGCGTGAAGGTCGCCGAGCTTCCCGCGGCGCGGCCGACCCGGTTCGAGCTGGTCATGAACCGCAAGACCGCCCACGCGCTGAAGATCGCCATCCCGCCCGACCTGCTGCTGCGCTCCGACGAAATCATCGACTGAGCGGCACGGGGTTTGCTGCCTTCACCGGCACTCAACCGCGGAGGCAAACCCATGGAAATGCAAGTGGTAAAGGAATTGATCCTGCAGTCGCTCGAGCACGAGCGGGGCGGGGTGAAGATCTACGAGACGGCGCTGAAATGCGTGCAGAACGAGGACCTCAAGGAGGAATGGGAGAAGTACCTCGAGGAAACCGAGAGGCACGTGCAAATCCTACAAGACGTGTGCTCGCAGATGCAGATGGATCCCGAGGAAATGACGCCCGGCCGCAAGATCGTGCAGGACATGGGCATGTCCTTCGTCGCCGCGATGGAAGCGGCTCTCGGCACCGGCGACAAGGCGCAGGCCGAGTGCGTGGCGTGCGAATGCGTCGTGCTGGCCGAGGAGAAGGACCATTCCAACTGGCAGCTGATCGACGAGGTCGCGAAAAAGATGACAGGCGCCGAGGGCAAGGCGCTCAAGGAAGCGGTCAAGGAAGTCGAAGACCAGGAAGACGAGCACTACTACCACTCGAAGGGCTGGATGCGCGAGCTCTCCCTGCAGGCGCTCGGCCTGAAGGCCGTGCTGCCGCCGCCGGAGGAGAAGAAGCACGTCAAGACCGCCATCGGCGCCGCCCGCGCCGAGCAGTCGCGCCGCAACAACTAAAGGGTGACTGTCACCCTTTAAAACAAAAAGGCCCGCGGGAGCGGGCCTTTTAACGTCGGCCGCCTGTCTGCTACTTCAGGGCAGCCTCCACCGCGCGCTTCGCCATCACGGTGATGAGGTGCGCGCGGTACTCGGGTGAAGCGTGCAGATCGTTGTTGAGACCATCGGGCTTCACCTTGATGCTCGCCACGGCCTCGGGCGCGAACTTGGACGACAGGGCCTTCTCCATCTCGGCCTGGCGGAAGGCGCTCGCCCCGGCGCCGGTGACGCCGACGCGGACATTGCCGCCGCCGAAGTCGGCGACGTACACGCCGACCAGCGCGAAGCGCGACGCCGGGTTCCTGAACTTCATGTAGGCGCCGCGCTTGGGCGCCTGGAAGGTGACGGAGGTGATGAGCTCGCCCGGCTCGAGCGCGGTCTCGTACAGGCCCTTGAAGAACTGGTCGCCCGGGATCTTGCGCTTGTTCGTATTGATGGTGGCGTTCAGGGCCAGCACCGCGGCCGGATAGTCGGCCGCCGGGTCGCTGTTGGCGAGCGAGCCGCCGATGGTGCCCATGTGGCGCACCTGCCGGTCGCCGATGAGCGCGGCCATCGCGGCGAGGGACGGTATCGCCTTCCTGACGTCGGAGGACCCCGCCACCTCGGCGTGGCGGGTCATCGCGCCGATCTCGAGCGCGCCGCCGGTCACCTTGATGCCGGCGAGCTCCTTGATGGTGCCGAGGTCGATGAGGTCGGAGGGCGAGGAGAGGCGCAGCTTCATCGCCTGGACGAGGCTCTGGCCGCCGGCGAGGTATCGGCCCTCGCTCTTCTGCCCGGCCAGGGCGAGCGCGTCCTTGCTGCTGGAGGGACGGTGGTACTGGAAAGCGTGCATCGTTTTTCTCCTAGGCTGATCTGTGCATCGCGCGCCACACGTTCTGCGCCGTGGCGGGCATGGGGACGTCCTTGACGCCGAGCGCGTCGGTGATCGCGTTCATGACGGCGGCGGGTGCGCCGATCGCGCCGGCCTCGCCGCAGCCCTTGACGCCGAGCGGGTTGTGCGTGCACGGCGTCTCGCGCGTGTCGACCTTGAACAGCGGCAGGTCGCTCGCCCGCGGGATGCAGTAGTCGGCGAGCGAGCCGCTGACCAGCTGGCCGTCGCCGTCGTAGGCGCACATCTCGGTGAGCGCCTGGCCGATGCCCTGGGCGAGGCCGCCGTGCACCTGGCCCTCGACGATCATCGGGTTGATCACCTTGCCGAAGTCGTCGACGGCGGTGAAGGCGACGATCTGCGCCGCGCCCGTGTCGCGGTCGACCTCCACCTCGCACACGTAGCTGCCCGCGGGAAAGGTGAAGTTGGCCGGGTCGTAGAACGCGTTCTCGTTCAGCCCCGGCTCGAGCTTGTCGAGCGGATAGTTGTGCGGCACGTAGGCGGCGAAGGCGACCTCGCCGAACGTCTTCTTGCGGTCGGTGCCCGCCACCTTGAACTCGCCGCGGTCGTACTCGATGTCCGCTTCGGAAGCCTCGAGAAGGTGGGCGGCGATCTTCCTGCCTTTCGCGATCACCTTATCCAGGGCCTTGACGATCGCCGTGCCGCCGACGGCGATGGAGCGCGAGCCGTAGGTGCCCATGCCGAACAGCACCTTCGAGGTGTCGCCGTGCACGATCTCGACCTGGTCCATGCCGAGGCCGAGGCGGTCGGCCACCACCTGGGCGAAGGTCGTCTCGTGGCCCTGGCCGTGGGCGTGCGAGCCGGTGAACACCGTCACCGTGCCGGTGGGATGCACGCGGATCTCGCCCGCCTCGAACAGGCCGGCGCGGGCGCCGAGGCTGCCGGCGACGTTGGACGGCGCGATGCCGCACGCCTCGATGTAGCAGGCGTAGCCGAGGCCGCGGTACTTGCCTCGCCTCAAGGACTGCTCCCTGCGATCGCGGAAGTGGTCCACGTCGGCGATCTTCATCGCCGCGTCGAGCGTGGCGTCGTAGTTGCCGGTGTCGTAGCACAGCGCGACCGGCGTCTGGTACGGGAACTGGCGGATGAAGTTCTTCCGGCGCAGCTCCGCCGGATCGATCTTCATCTCGCGCGCCGCCGTCTCGACCAGGCGCTCGACGACGTAGGTCGCCTCGGGGCGACCGGCGCCGCGATAGGCGTCGACCGGCGTGGTGTTGGTGAACACCGCCGTCACTTCGCAGTGGATCAGCGGCGTGGTGTACTGCCCGGCGAGCAGCGTGGCGTACAGGATGGTCGGCACGCACGACGAGAAGGTCGACAGATACGCGCCGAGATTGGCGGTGGTGCGCACGCGCATCGCGAGGAACTTGCCCTCCTTGTCGAGGGCGAGCTCGGCGGTGGTGACGTGGTCGCGGCCGTGCGCGTCGGAGACGAAGGCCTCCGAGCGGTCCGAGGTCCACTTGACCGGCCGCGCAAGCTGGCGCGACGCCCAGGTGACGACCACGTCTTCCGGATAAAGGAAGATCTTGGAGCCGAAGCCGCCGCCGACATCGGGCGCCACCACGCGCACCTTGCTCTCGGGCAGGCCCAGGACGAAGGCCGTCATCAGCAGCCGCTCGACGTGCGGGTTCTGGCTCGCGACGTACAGCGTATAGCTGTCGTCGGCGCGCGAATACGTCGCGTTGGCCGAGCGCGGCTCGATGGCGTTGGGGATCAGGCGGTTGTTGACGAAGTCGAGCTTGGTGACGTGGGCCGCCTTGGCGAATGCGGCATCGACTGCATTTCTGTCGCCGAGCGCCCATACGTAGCAGGTGTTGTCGGGGGCAATTTCATGCAATGCCTGACCGCGGGCCGCCTGTGCGGCGTCCACCACCGCCGGCAGCGGCTGGTAATCGACTTCGATCAGCTCCGCGGCGTCGCGGGCCTGCGCCTGGGTCTCGGCGATGACGACGGCGACGCGCTCGCCGACGTGGCGCACCTTGCCCTGGGCGAGCGGCGGATAGGGCGGCTCCTTCATCGGATTGCCGTTGACGTCGGTGATCAGCCAGCCGCACGGCAGGCCGCCGACCTTGGCGGCGGCGAGGTCGGCGCCGGTATAGACCGCGAGGACGCCCGGCGCCTTGCTCGCTTTTTCGGTGGAAACTTTCCGCACGACGGCGTGCGCGTGAGGCGAGCGCACGAATGCGGCAAACGTCTGCCGCGGCAGCGCTACGTCATCGGTGTACTGGCCGGTGCCGGTGAGGAAGCGGTAGTCCTCTTTGCGCGCGACGCGCGCGCCGATCAGGGAAGTGCTCATCGATAGCCTCCATAAGGTTGGCTATTTGGCGGCGGCCATGGCGCGGGCTCCCGCCATGATGCTCTTGACGATGTTGTGGTATCCGGTGCAGCGGCAGAGATTGCCCTCGAGGCTCTCGCGCACCTCCTGCTCCGAGGGGCTCGGGTGGCTCTTCGCGAAGTCGAGCGCGTTCATCACCATCCCCGGGGTGCAGAAGCCGCACTGCAGGCCGTGGTTCTCCTTGAACGCCGCCTGCATCGGGTGAAGCGTGCCGTCGGCGTGTGCCACGCCCTCGATGGTGAGGATGTCGGCGCCCTCGGCCTGCATCGCCACGATGGAGCAGCTCTTGATGGCGCGGCCGTTCATGTGCACCGTGCACGCGCCGCACTGCGCCGTGTCGCAGCCGACGTGGGTGCCGGTGAGCCGCAGGTTCTCCCGGATGAA
>DASSPL010000157.1:0-12614 GCA_035699685.1 Burkholderiales bacterium
GCCGAGGAAGATGATGACGCCGATCATGATGTAGAGCATCTGCAGCGGCGAGACCTGGAAGCCGGTGGCCCAGGTGATGAGGCCGCTCGAGCCGCCGGTGAACGCCAGCACCTGCGCGAAGGTGGCCGAGCCGAAGATGACCAGGAACGCCATCACCGTCACGCGCAGCGCGCCGTCGAGCGACTTGACGAACGCCTTCCAGGTCATTTCGCCGTAGCAGGCGGCGAGCACGATCACCGACACGGCGCCGAGCGCCGCCGCCTCGGTCGGCGTGCACCAGCCCACCAGCATGATGACGACCGAGAAGACGATGATCGCCACCATCGGGATCACATCGACGAAGAAGATGCGCAGCTTCTCGCCCGGACTCACCTGCGGCGGCGGATCGCGCGGCGCGGCGCTGGGGTCGACCACCGTCCACCCCCAGATCAGCACGCCGTACATCGCCGCGAGGATCAGCCCGGGGATCACGCCGGCGATGAGCAGCGCGCCGACGTCGGTCTGGCCGAGGGTGGCGAGGAGCACCGTGAGCGCCGAGGGCGGGATGATCACGGCGAGGCCGCCGATGCCCATGATCGGGCCGATCGACAGGTACTTGCTGTAGCCGCGGCGCATCATCTCCGGCGCCATCAGCCGGCCGAGCAGCGCGCAGGCGCCCATCGACGAGCCCGCCGGGCCGGCGTACGCGGTGCCGCCGATCAGCGTGACGTAGGCGAGGCGGCCGCGGATGTTGCCGAGCAGCTTGTCGGCGGCGTTGAAGCAGCGGCTGGCGAGCCCGGTGTGATAGAAGAGCTCGCCCATCAGCAGGAACATCGGGATCGGCACCAGCGGGAAGGCGGTCAGCGCGCCGAAGCCGTTGTTGATCACCTGCTGGATGCCCACCGCGCCGCCCATGAAGAGCATCGCGCCGAGCAGGTTGGTGGCGAGGAAGCCGATCGCCACCGGCACGCCGAGCATCATCAGGCTGAGGGCCGTGCCGAACAGCAGCGTCGCGACCCAGTACCAAGCCATGGTCAGCTGGTGATTTCGGAGAGCGGCGAGAGGAAGTGCTCCCGCCGCCAGAGGAAGCGCGCGAACTCGACCGCCATGAGGAAGAACGACAGCGGGATCCAGCCGACCACCATCCAGCGCGGCCAGTCCATGGAGCGCACGTCCTTCTCGTCCTGCACGAAGTCGCGCCAGGCGACCTCGAAGCCGTACCAGGCGATGACCAGGCAGACGACGATGCAGAACACGCCGATCGCCATGCTCATCGCGCGGCGCGCGCGCGGCGGCAGCGAGTTCAGCACGATCTCGACATAGATGTGCCCCTTCTCGCGCGCCAGCCACGGCGCGCCGAGGCACGGCACGATGAGCAGCGCGTACTCGGTGAAGGTGAAGAAGTGCGCCGAGCTCTGGTAGCCGAGGTTCCTCAGCACCACGTCCAGCGTGATGATCACCATCATCGCCGCCATGAGGAAGGCGGCGATGATGGCCATTCCGTAGATCAGCCCGTCGTACGCCCTCGCGACGGCCCTCACCGGGCTACTTCGGCAGCGGGCCGGGGGTAAAGAGCTGCACGACCTTCTCGAAGTTCTCCATGCCGCCGGACTTCTGCATGCGCTCCTTCATCCGCTGGAGGCTCGCGGCGCGCGCGCCCTCCACGAAACGCTTCGAGGCCGCCTCGGACTGCGCCAGGTAGCGGATGCCGCGCTTCTGCAGTTCGGCCTGCTCCTTGGTCCACAGCTCCTGCAGGGCCTTCAGGCTGGAGACCTCGTGCTCGATCGCCACCTTCTGCAGGATGTCGCGCGACTTGGCGGAGAGCGCGTTCCACTTCTTCTGGTTCATGATGATCATCAGGTCGGTCTCGAAGAAGTCCGGCCCGATGCGGTACTTGATGTAGCGGTCCCAGTTGAGGTCCATGAGGCCGATCTGGGTCCACGCCGTGAGGTCGACCGTGCCGCGCTCGAGCGCGGTGTAGAGCTCGGTCGACGGCAGGTTGATCACCTGCGCGCCGAGGTAGTTGGTCAGGAACGCGTTGTAGATCGGATTGCCGCGGACCTTGTAGCCCTTGATGTCGATGTGGCCGTTCGCGTCGAGCGTCGGCGCGCGCGTCGACCAGAGGTTGAAGCGGATGCCGCTGTCGACCCAGCCGAGCAGCACCAGCCCGGCGCGCTTCTGGTGGATCTGATTGAGGAGCGCGATGCCGCCGTTCTTGCGCGCCGTCGGCCCGTCGACCGAGGCCGCGCTGACCGCGTCGCACTCGGGCACCGCGGCGGCGTAGAACGCGCACGGCGAGTACACCATGTCGACCACGCCGCTGCGCGCCGCGCCGGGCTGCTCCATCATGCCGATGGCCTCGGGGCCGCCGCGCACCTGGATGGTGAACACGCCCTTGCCCGCCTCGTTCGCCTTTTTCACGTACTCGAGGAAGCTGCGCGAGTAGATGAGCGACGCCGGGAACACGTGCGTCGCGGAAATGGTGTCCTGCGCGGCCGCCGGGAGGGCGGTGAGCGCGCAAAGCATGGCTGCTGCGGTCCTGAGCGTCTTCATTGCGGTTATCCCCCTGTCGGCTCGATGTTACCTAGCGTTGCGCGGAAATCAAAGCCCACGGGAAGCGCCAGTACCGGTAACCGGGCGCGAGCGCGCCGTCGGCTTCCTCGAATGGACGGATCTCGACGTTGCGCAAGCCGAGCCGCTCGAGCAGCGCGGCGAGATCCATGCGCGCGAGCGGCTCCATGAAGGGCTCGTTGTTGCGCCGCGCGTGGCCGAAGTGGATCAGCCGGCTGAACTCGTCCGGCGCGGGGAGGAAATCGAGGTGCACCATGCGGCCGCCCGGCTTGAGGAGCCGCGCGCTCTCCGCCAGCGTCTTCTCGACCACCGCCGGCGGCATCTCGTGCAGCAGCATGGTCGAGGTCACGAGGTCGAAGCTCTCCGCCGGGTAGTCGGTGCGCGCGCAGTCCATCTGCCGAAAGCGCACGCGCCGCGCGCCCGCCTGCTCGGCGTCGCGCGCGGCAAGGCGCAGGCACGGCGCCGAAAGGTCGATCGCGTCGATCTCGGCCTTGTCGAGCGTCTCGTAGAACGGCCGGGTGCTCTTGCCGAAGCCGCAGCCCATGTCGAGCACGCGCGACGGGCCGGGACAGCGCTCGAGCGCCATGGCGGTTAGCCGTTCGTGCAGATCACGATGGCGCTTGCCGGCGAGCGGCGTGGTGCTGCGCGCGCCGCGCTCGTAGACGAAGCCGGCGATCGGGTCGCTCCATACCCCGCCGGGATGCTGGTGGATGTCGACGCGGGTGTAGTACTCGGGATATTCCATCCCCTCGCGCAGCTCGGCGCGCGTCGGCTCGAGCGATTGCTCTAGCCGCTCGCGGTCCTGCGCGTGGAAGGCCTGCAGCCCGTAGCGCCCGGAGTACTTGTAGCGCTGCAGATGGCGCTCGAGCCAGCAGTAGTACTGGTAGAGCACGCTTTGCGGCAGCGCGGCCGGCGCTTTCTCGTATTCCTCGCGCACCGCGGGATAGATGACCCGCGTCCAGTAGGTCTTCGCCGAGAGCAGGAACGCCTGGCCGGCGGCGAAGGCGCGGCCGTCGACCCTCATCGCGTGCCTTTCGCCTGCTGCACGCCCATCAGGTTCTGCATCAGGTGGGCGACGAAGGCCTCGCGCTCGGCGGCGCGCTCGTCCGTCCTTGGCTCTTCGTTCAGCCTCGCCACGTCGAGCGCGCCGCGCTCGGCGAGCTGCGCTTCCATGGCGGCGACGCGATCGCGCAGGACCCACACTTCCTGCGCGAGGGCCATGACGACGCCGAACGCGCGGTCGAGCGCGGGGTCGGGAAAGAAGGTCTGCTCGGGAATCATCGGCGCTCCTTGAATTTGCCCATAATACTGTCCGGTGACGACGGTCTACACGGCGTTCGAGCAAACCGCCCGCGCGCACGGCGCCCAGCCCTTCCTGCAGGTGTATCCGGAGAAGCTCGAGCTCACCTACGCCCAGGCGGCGGAGCGCATCGCCGCTCTCGCCCGCACCTACGCTCGCAAGGGCTACGGCCCCGGCCATCGCGTGGCGCTCAGGCTCCCCAATTGCGCCGATTTCCTGCTGCACTTTCTTGCCGTCAACTCGCTCGGCGCCGCGATCGTGCCGGTCAACCCCGACTACCACCGCGCCGAGCTGGATTACGTCCTGCAGCACAGCGAAGCCGCGCTGGTGGTGGATTCCGCCTCGCTGAAGGACTTCGATCCGCCGTCCGCTCCCCGGCCGGGCAACGCCACCGAATGCGCCCTGCTCTACACCTCGGGCACCACGGGGAAACCGAAAGGATGCCTGCTCAGCAACTTCTACTTCCTCAACGTCGGCCAGCGCTACGTAGACGAAGGCGGCCTTTGCACGCTGCGGTACGGCGAAGAGCGGCTCATCACGCCGCTGCCGCTCTTCCACATGAACGCGCTTGCCGTGTCGACGACGGCGATGATCCTCACCGCCGGCTGCGTCGTGCAGCTCGACCGCTTCCATCCGAAGACCTGGTGGCGCGACGTCGTCGATTCGCGCGCCACCATCGTCCATTATCTGGGCGTCATGCCGGCAATCCTCTTGCAGCTCGAGCCCAGCCCGCACGACCGCGGGCACCGCGTGCGCTTCGGCTATGGCGCCAACGCCAATCCCAAGGACCATGCGGCGTTCGAGGAACGGTTCGGCTTCCCGCTGATCGAGGCCTGGGCGATGACCGAGACCGGTGGCGGCGCGCTCGTCGCTGCGAGCCGCGAGCCACGGCACGTCGGCACCCGGTGTGTCGGCAAGCCTCCGGCCGGGCTCGAAATTGCCTTCGGGGAAAACGAGGAGCTGCTCGTGCGCCAGGCGGGCGCCGATCCGCGCCGCGGCTTCTTCTCCGGCTACCTCAAGGACGAGCAGGCCACCGCCGAGGCCTGGCGCGACGGCTGGTTCCACACCGGCGACTGCCTGCGCCGCGGTCCCGATGGCAGCCTGCATTTCGTCGACCGGCGCAAGAACATCATCCGCCGCGCGGGAGAGAACATCGCCGCGCTGGAAGTCGAGGCCGCCCTCGCCGGCCATCCGGCAGTCGCGCAGGTGGCGGTCATCGCCGCGCCCGACAGCGTGCGCGATGAAGAAGTCATGGCGTGCGTAGTGCCGACCGCCGATACCCGGCTGGACAGGGACACGGCCATCTCCATCCAGGACTGGTGCCTCGAGCGCCTCGCCTACTTCAAGGCACCCGGGCACGTCGCCTTCCTCAGCGAGCTGCCGGTGACTTCGACCAACAAGGTGCAGAAGGCCCGGCTGGCCGACTTCGCCGTGAATCCGAGCAACTCCTTCGACCTTCGCGACCGCAAGCGCCGCAAATGAGGAAGAAATCGGGGTCAGATCAACATTTCAGGACGGCCGGATTATTCATGACGTCCGAGAATGTTCATCTGACCCCATTTCTTTTGAATCGATGAGGCGAAGCTACGAGGGCGTCGCCGTTGCGGTGCCGGTCACGGTGCCCTATGTGCGTTACTCGATCCGCGCCGCGCACTGGTGGCTCGCGCGGTGCTTGAGCGAGCTGCTCAAGCAGTCCGGATTGAAGAAAGAGGAGGTCGACGGCCTTTCGGTCTCCAGCTTCACGCTCGCGCCCGACACGGCGATCGGCCTCACGCAGCACCTCGGCCTTTCGCCCCGCTGGCTGGACCACGTTCCCTTCGGCGGAGCGAGCGGCGTGGTCGCCCTTCGCCGCGCCGCACGCGCGGTGCAGGCGGGCGACGTCGATGTGGTGGCGTGCATCGCCGCCGACACGAACCATGTCGACTCCTTCCGCCTGACGCTCGCCAACTTCAGCCAGTTCGCGCGCGACGCGGTCTACCCGTACGGCGCGGGCGGCCCGAATGCCAGCTTCGCGTTCCTCACCAGCTATTACATGCGCACGTTCGGCGCCAAGCGCGAGGACTTCGGCAAGCTGTGCGTCGCCCAGCGCGCCAATGCGCTCAAGTTCCCGCACGCGCTGTTCAAGAAGCCCCTGACGCTCGAGGAATACATGTCGGCGCGGCCGATCGCCGATCCGCTGCACCTCTTCGACTGCGTCATGCCGTGCGCCGGCGCCGACGGCTTCCTGGTGCTGAGCGAGGAGCGCGCCAGGCGGCTGGGCCTTCGCTACGCCCGCTTGCGTGGGACCATCGAGCGGCACAACGCCTTCGCCTCCGACCCGGTGCAGATGCGCGCCGGCTGGGCGCTCGACCAGGCCGACCTCTACGAGCAGGCGGGAGCCGGGCCGCAGGACATGGATTTCGTGCAGACCTACGACGACTATCCGGTGATCTCGCTCATGCAGATCGAGGATCTCGGCTTCTGCGCGAAGGGCGAAGGCCCGGCCTTCATCCGCAAGCACACCTTCACCTGGGACGGCTCGTTCCCGTTCAACACCTCCGGCGGCCAGCTCTCGGTCGGCCAGGCCGGCGCGGCGGGCGGCGCCCTGGGCATGGTGGAAGCACTGCGCCAGCTCACCGGCCAGGCGGAAGGCCGGCAGGTCAGGGATGCGAAACTCGGTCTCGTCAGCGGCTTTGGCATGATCAACTTCGACCGCGGCCTCGGCTCAGGCGCCGCAATCCTCGGATGCTAGAGCGGCCCAAGCGCAAGAATCCGGTACTGAAGACGCGGCTGCCGACGCTGCCGCCGGCGGCGCGCAGCCGCGTAGCGCTCGGTCTCACTGCTGCTGCCGCGCTCGGGCGCTTCGAGCTGCAGCAGTGCCGCGACTGCGCGACGGTGCAGTACCCGCCGCGCGAGGCCTGCCAGAAGTGCCTGTCGATCCGGCTGGACTGGAAGGCGCAGTCGCCGGAAGGCGAGCTGCTCTCCGATACGGTGCTTCACCACAGCAACGATCTCTTCTTCCGCGAGCGCCTGCCCTGGCGGCTGGGGCTCGTGAAGCTCGACTGCGGCCCGACGGTGGTCGCGCATCTGCATCAAGGATTGGGAAAAGCTCCCAGCAACGCAATCGTCGCGGCGAAGCTCGATCGCGCCGGCCAGGCGGTGCTGGTGGCGTTACCGGACAAGGAGTCGAACATGGCCGAAGACCGGCAGCTGCGCGAATTCACCTGCGACCCGAAGTTTCGCAAGGTGCTCATCACCGACGGCAAGACGGCGCTCGGACAGGCCATTGCGAAAGCACTGGCCGCCGCGGGCGCCGACCTCATCTGGGTCGGCCATTCCGAGCCGTGGAAGAAATTCGCCGGCTTCGACGAGCTGAAGGCGATGCCGCAGGTGACGCTCCTGCCGCTCGACGTCACCGATTCGAAGAACGTGAAGGAGGTCGCCGCCGAGATCGGCGGCAAGGTCGACATCCTGGTGAACAACGCCGAATACCACCGCGCCCACGGCATCTCGAGCCGCTACGGCGTGGACGTGGCGCGCGCCGAGATGGACATCAACTACTTCGGCCTGCTGCGCCTCGCGCAGGAATTCGGCCCGGTGATGCGCGCCCGTGGCGCCGACGGCCTGACGAGCGCCACCGCCTGGGTGAACATCCTCTCGATCTACGCCCTGGCGAATTTCCCTCCACACGGCACGTTCTCGGCGTCCAAGGCTGCCGCGCATTCGCTGTCGCAATGCCTGCGGGCCGAGATGCGCCCTGCGGGCGTGCGCGTCATGAACATCTTCCCCGGTCCGATCGACGACGAGTGGAACCAGCTCCTGCCGCCGCCGAAGGTCACCCCGGGCGCTCTGGCCAGCGCGGTGGTCAAGGCGCTGCGCGAAGGCGTGGAGGACGTCTATCCCGGCGATGTGGCCCAGGAATGGCTCGCCCGTTGGCGCGACAATCCGAAGGCTTTGGAAAAGGAGCTGTCCACGTGATGGCCGCGATGGGCCGCCCCCCTGTTAAGGGGGGCGTGAGCCGCAGGCGAACGGGGGGTTGGTTTTGTCCTAAACCCCCCGCTCATTTCATTCGCGACCCCCTTGTCAGGGGGTCAAACCAACTATGAGCGCCCTCGCCGAGCTTGCCGCAGGCCTGACCAACGGAAAAATCAAGGTCATCGACCTGACTGAAACGCTATCGCCCGAATTTCCGTACATCTCGCTGCCGCCGGAGATGGGTCAGGCGTGGCCGTTTCGCATCGAGGAGGTCTCGCACTACGACGAGCGGGGACCCGCCTGGTACTGGAACAACTTCTCCTGCGGCGAGCATACCGGCACGCACTTCGACGCGCCGATCCACTGGGTGTCGGGCAAGGACCTGCCGCACAACTCGGTCGACACCATCCAGCCGGAGCGCTTCATCGGACCGGCGCACGTCGTCGACTGCAGCAGGGAAGCCGCGGCCAATGCCGATTTCCTCCTCACCAAGCCGTTCCTGCTCGAGTGGGAAAAGAAGCACGGCCGCATCGCGCCGCGCTCGTGGGTGCTGATGCGCACCGACTGGTCGAGGAAGAGCGGCGATCCGGAGGCCTACCAGAACTACGACGAGACCGGCCAGCACACGCCCGGTCCGGATACCGATGCCGTCCGGTTCCTGGTGGAGGAAAGGGACATCGTGGGCTTCGGCACGGAGTCGATCGGCACCGACGCCGGCCAGGCGTATCACCTGCGCCCGCCCTACCCCTGCCACTATTACATGCACGGCGCGGGGCGCTACGGCCTGCAGTGCCTGAAGAACCTCGACCAGCTGCCGCCGACCGGCGCGATCGTGGTCGCGGCGCCGCTCAAGATTCGCAACGGCAGCGGCAGTCCGCTGCGCGTGCTGGCCCTAGTGGAGAGTCAATGAGCAAGTACAAGATCTGGTTCCAGGGAGCGACCGACCGCCAGTTCATGGCGCCGTACATCGCCAAGGTCGAGGCGCACCTCAAGGCGATCCTCGAGCCCGACTTTTCCGCCACGTTCAACACCACGAGCCCGCCGGCCACGACCACGCACGCCATCACCGAGTACCGCATCGGCCGCAACCTGATCAAGAACGCGGTGGAAGCCGAGCGCCAGGGCTACGCCGCCATGGTGATCACGCATTTCCAGGACGCCGGCCTGGCAGAAGTGAAGTCGGTGGTGGACATCCCGGTGGTGGGCCTGGGCGAGACCACCCTCATGCATTCGCTGACGCTCGGCCGCAAGCTGGGACTCGTGACGATCAATCCCGCCTTCATCCCCTGGCACGAGGACCAGGTGATCCGCTACGGCATCCAGAGCCGCGTGGTCGGCGTGCGCGCGGTGCAGGCGACGGTCGCGGATTTCATCGACTCGTTCGCGAGCGAGGACGCGAAGGCGAAGCTCGCTCCAAAATGGGAGCGGGAGTGCCGCATCCTGCTCGACCAGGGCGCCGACGTCATCGTGCCGGCCGGCGGCCTGCCGATGATGCTGTTCGGCTCCGGGCGCGGCGCGAACATCGACGGCGCACCGATCGTCAACGGCGTGACGCTCGTCGCCAAGACCGCCGAGCTGGCGATCAAGCTGCGCAACGCCGCCGGCATGGCGGCGGTCAGCCGCCGCTCGAACTACGCCAGGCCGCCGGAGAAGGCGCTGAAGGAGTTCCTTGAGCAAGGCTGAGCAGGTGGTGCGCGACTACCTCGCGGCCATGGAGCGGCGCGACCTCGCCGCGGCGAAAGCATTCCTGGCCCCCGGTTTCTTCATGGTGTTCCCGGGCGGTGCGCGTTTCGACTCGCTCGAACAACTCGTCGAATCGGCCAGAGGCCGCTACCGCAGCGCGCGAAAAACCTACGAGCGCTTCGACGCGTTCGACGGTGGCGTCTACTGCTTTGGAACGCTCCACGGCGAGCTTCTCGACGGCACGCCCTACTCCGGCATCCGCTTCATCGACCGCTTCACCGTGCGCGACGGCAAGCTCGTCGACCAGATGGTGTGGAACGACATGGCCGAGGTGCTGGGCGCGAAGCTCAAGCCGCTTCGGGCCTAAAGCCCGAGGTAAGCCTGCTTGAGCCGTGGATCGGCGGCGAGCTCGCGCGCCGGCCCGCTCAGGGAGAACTCGCCGTTCTCCAGCACATACGCGCGGTGGGCGATATCCAGCGACTGCACCACGTTCTGCTCGACCAGGAGCACCGTCACTCCCTCCCGGCTGATGGTCAGGATCATGTTGAACATCTCGTCGACCATGAGCGGTGAAAGGCCGAGCGACGGCTCGTCGAGGATGAGCAGCTTCGGCTCGGCCATCAGGCCGCGCCCGGTGGCGAGCATCTGCTGCTCCCCGCCCGACAGCGTGCCGGCGAGCTGGACGAGGCGCTCCCGCAGCCGCGGGAACCGGGCCAGCACGCGCTCCAGATTCTGCGCCCGGCGCGCTCGCCCGCGCCGATAGCTGCCCAGCTCCAGGTTCTCGCGCACCGTGAGGTTGGGGAAGATCCTGCGACCCTCGGGCACCTGCACCAGCCCGCTGGCGACGATGCGCTCGGGCGGGGCGCCGGCGATCTCCTCTCCGAGCCACAGGATGCTGCCCTGCGTCGGCCGCAGCAGGCCGGTCAGGGCGTTGTTGAGCGTGGTCTTGCCCACGCCGTTCGCGCCGAGCACCGCGACCACCTCGCCCGCCTCGATCCGCATGTCGATGCCGCGCAGGATGCGCAGCGCCTCGTAGCCGGCGTGCAAGCCCTTCACCTCAAGCATGCGCGGTCCTGCGCCCGAGGTATGCCTCGATCACCTGCGCATCGGAGGCGATCTCGCGCGGGCCGCCGTGCGCGATGATGCGCCCCTGGTTCAGCACGTAGATGTCGTCGGACAGGCTCATCACGGCCTGCATTACGTGCTCGATGAGCAGGATCGTCACCCCGGCGTCGCGGATGCTGCGGATCACCGCGACGATTTCGTTCACCTCGGTCGGCGTGAGGCCCGCCATGACCTCGTCGAGCAGCAGGAGCCTGGGCTGCGTGGCGAGCGCGCGGGCGAGCTCCAGGCGCTTGCGCCCGGCGATGGTCAGGCCCTGCGCCGGCTTGTCGAGCTGCGCCTGCATGCCGACCTGGCGGGCGATCTTCTCCGCCTCGTGCAGCGCCCGCGCGCGCGAGCGCTCGTGCAGGTGGGAGCCGACGGCGATGTTCTCGCGCACGCTGAGCGCGCCGAACGGCTGCACGATCTGGAAGGTTCGCACCACGCCCAGCCGGCAGACGCGGTGCGGCGCCATGCCGGTGATGTCGCGCCCGTCGAACTTCACGCTGCCGCCGTCCGGCTGCAGGAAGCCGGCGACGATCGCGAACAGGGTGGTCTTGCCGGCGCCGTTGGGGCCGATCAATGCCGTGATGCGACCGGCGTGGGCCTCGAGCGACGCGTCGGAGACGGCGACCAGGCCGCCGAACCGCTTGACGATGCCGCGGGCCTCAAGAACGGCCACGCAGCAGTCCCATCAGTCCGTTGGGCAGGAAGCGCAGGATGACGAGCAGCAGCACGCCGAACGCCAGCAGGTTCACGCCCGGCTGCTTGCCCAGCCACAGGCTGGTCAGCTCGGCAAGCGAGCCGAGCGCGATCGCGCCGATCAGCGGGCCGAGCACCGTGCCGGCGCCGCCGATGAGCGGCGCGAGCAGCGCGTTGACGGACATCGCCGGCCCATAGCCGACGTGGGAATCGACGAACAAGTAGTACTGGATGTAGAACACGCCGGCCACCGCGGCCATGGCGCCCGAAAGCGTGATCGCGGCCAGCTTGATGCGGAACGCATTGATGCCGAGGGCCCGCGCCGCATCCTCGTTCTCGCGGATCGCCAGCAGGTAGGCGCCGAAACGCGAGCGCTCGACGCGCCAGGTGATGGCGTACGCCAGGAACACGAGCAGGAGGATGGCGTAATAGAACCAGGTGCGGTCGGCGAACTGCAGGTTGGCGGCGCCGGGCTTCATCGGCACCAGCATGCCGAAGCCCGAGCCGGTGAAGTCCCAGGCATTGACCAGCACGCGGAACACCTCGGCGAAGGCCAGCGTCACCAGCGCGAAGTACGACCCGCGCAGCCCGTAGCGAAACGAGAGCGCGCCGATGAAGGCGCCGACCAGGGCGCCCGCCGCCACCGCGATCGCGGCGCTGGTCCAGGCGTCGAGGCCGAGGCGCACCTGCAGCACCGCGCTGACGTAGGCGCCGGTGCCGAAGAACACGGCGTGCCCGAAGGACACCTGGCCGCCGTAGCCGCCGAGGATGTTCCAGCTCTGCCCGAGCAGCGCGAAGAACAGCGTGGTGGTCCAGAAGCCCAGCCAGAAGCGCGATTCGATGAAAAGCGGCAGGACCAGGAAGAAAAGGAGGATCGCGGAAAAGGCGGCGAGCCGCTTCATGCCGCGCGCTGCCCGAACAGCCCGGTGGGACGGAACAGCAGCACCAGGATGAAGATCAGGAAGATGCCGATCTGCCCGAGGCTTTCGCCCAGCAGCAGGCCGCTATAGGCCTCGACCACGCCGAGGAACAGGCCGCCCAGCAGCGCGCCGATGAAGCTGCCCATGCCTCCCAGGACGACCGTGGTGAAGGCGATCAGCACGAAGGCATTGCCCACCTGCGGCGTGACGTAGAACGTGGGCAGCAGCAGGCAGGCGGCGATCGCCACGACCGCGCTGCCCAGGCCGAAGCTCAGGGCGAAGATGTGGTCGACGCTGATGCCGACGATGCGCGCCCCCTGCCGCTCCTTCGACACGGCGCGGATCGCCTTGCCGGCGTCGGTGCGGGTCATCAGCAGCCAGAACAGGATGCCGATCAGCACCGC
>DASSPL010000158.1:0-9175 GCA_035699685.1 Burkholderiales bacterium
GCCGTCGCGCGACAGCGATGCCGGCGGTGCCGAGATCTACGCGGTCAACGTGCATCCTGACGCGTGGCGTCAGGGCGCGGGGCGCGCGCTGTGCCGGCATGCCGAACGTCACGCGGCCTCGCTCGAGATGGACGTCCTCACCCTTTGGGTCCTCAAGGCCAACGAGCCGGCGCGCCGCTTCTACGAGCGCCTGGGCTTCGCGCCCGACGGCGCCGAGCGCACCAACACCCGCCTCATAGGCACGCCGCTGCAGGAGGTGCGCTACCGGCTGAATTCCGTACCCGGTACGTAATCCTGCTGCATGGCGTCTATTACTTCTTGACGAGTAGCGCCACCGGGAAATCAGCGAGCAGGTCCGCGAGCCGTGGGCGCCCGCCGCCGGTTTTCTTCCCGGTCATGACGTTCTCGTAATCGCCGTCGGGCAGCGCAAGCCGGGACTCGCCCCAGAACTCGCCGATCGGCGCGCGCTGCTGCTCACCGAGCCGGTTGGCGAATAGCCGAGGAGCGATGGCGACGATGCTGCGCGCGCCGGCGCTGAGCGAGAAGGCGATGACGTTCTCCTCGAAGCCGGCGTCGGCGTAAAGCGCGCGGTAGTCGCCTTCGTGGAACAGCGCGGCGTGCGTCTTGCGCACCTTTAGGCCCTGGCGGATGACGTGCAGCTTGGCGCGGCCGTCGTCGAGACGGGCGAGCAGCTCGGCCGGCGGCGGCGAGCGCTTTTCCAGCTCGTCCAGTAATGTTGATCTGACCCCGTAGTCGACCGGGCGGCGGTTGTCGGGGTCGACCAGGCTGAAGTCCCACAGCTCGGTGCCCTGGTAGTAGTCGGGGACGCCGGGCGAGGCGACCTTCACCAGCGCCATGGAGAGGGACACCAGCCGGCCGAGGTGCGCAAGGCGCGGCACGACCTCGTCGAGCTCCTTGCGGAAGAGCGGGCTCGCCAGCGACTCGGTGACGAAGCGCTCGAGCGCGGCCTCGTATTCCTCGTCGGGATTGATCCAGCTGGTGCGCAGCTTCGCCTCGCGCGCGGCCTTCAGCATGTAGGCCTTGAGGCGCTCGGCATCGGCCGGCCAGACGCCGACCAGCGCCTGGTAGAAGTGGTACTCGTCGCCGCGCGAAGGGGCTTCCTCGCTCCGGTGGCTGCGGTTCATCAGGCTCCAGCGCCGCAGCCACATCCGCCAGGTCGACGAAAGCTCGGACAGCACGGCGAGCCGAGCGCGCACGTCCTCCGAGCGCTTGGTGTCGTGCGTCGAGCTGCCGAGCATGGTGGTCGACCAGCGCTTCGCGCGCTCCTCGCCCGCAGCATGGAAGGCTTTCAACGACAGGCCGAAATCGGCCGGGTGGCCGCCCACCTCGTTCAGCGCGATCAGCCGGTTGTAGCGGTAGAAGGCGGTGTCCTCGACGCCTTTGGCCACCACCGGCGCGCTGAACTGCTGGAAGCGCATGGCGAAGCGCAGCATTTCATCTCTCCTGGGACCCTTCGCCGGACCCGCGTCGAGCGTCAGTACCCCATGGACGAAATCGAAGATGCCGGGATCGGCGATGCGGCTCGCGCGCTTCGCCGCCCGCACCGCCCAGTCGATCCAGCGCCGGTCGCTGTCGGCCACGCCGCGGTGGCTGACGTAGCTGCGGTACACGGGGAAGCGGGCGGCGATCTCGGCGAGCGCCTTGCGCAGGCCGGTGGCGGTGAAGTCGCGCGTGAAGCGGTTGCCGCTCGCGATGCGCGCCAGCCAGTTGGCGAGCATGTGCAGCTCGGCCGCCAGCGTCGTGTCCATGATCAGCTGCCGGCCGGCGATGGCGTGCTCCTCGAAGCCGCGCCGGTCGCGGGTGAAGCGCTCGTAGATGCGGTCGAAGCGCGCCTCGGCCGCGCGGTCGATGAACACCCCGGTCAGCACGTTGGCGAAGCGGTAGCCGGTCTCGCCGTGCACCTTCCAGTCCTCGCGCAGCGGCTCGTAGTCGGCGAGGATCTTCTCGACGATCACCCATGGCCGCACGAACGTCTCCTGCAGCCGCTCGAAGTAGCCCTGCGGGTCCGACAGGCCGTCCGGGTGGTCGATGCGCAGGCCGTCGACGCCGCCGCGCTTCGCCAGCCGCCAGATGAGGCCGTGCGTCGCCTCGAACACCGCCTCGTCCTCCATGCGCAGGCCGGCGAGGTCGGTGATCTCGAAGAAGCGCCGGTAGTTGATCTCGTCCGAGGCGACGCGCCAGTACGCGAGGCGGTAGTGCTGCTTCTCCAGCACCTTGTGCAGGGCCATCGGGTCGGTCACCGCTTTCAAGCCCCGGGTACTGCGCTCGTTGAGCGGAAAGCGGTGGTCGAAGTAGCGGACGCTCCAGCGGCCGTCCTTCTTCTCCAGCTTCAGCTCGCCCGCTTCCAGCGCCTCGCCATAGTGCTTGCCGAGCACCGGCAGCAGCAGCTTGCCGCGGCTCCAGTCGATGTCGAAGAAGCGCGCGTACGGCGAAGCCTTGCCCTTCTCGAGCACGTCCAGCCACCAGGCGTTGTCGGCGTGCAGCACGCCCATGTGGTTCGGCACCAGATCCGGCACGAGGCCCATGCCATGCTGCTTCAGCAGGTCCAGCAGCTGGTTCAGCTCCCGCTCGCTGCCGATCTCCGGATTGACCGAGTTGTGGTCGATGACGTCGTAGCCGTGCGTGCTCCCCGGCCGCGCCTTCAGGAACGGCGACGTGTACAGGTGGCTGATGCCGAGGCGCGCGAGGTAAGGAACGAGCTTGATGGCATCGGCGAAGCGGAAGCCCTTGTGCAGCTGCACGCGGTAGGTGGCGTCGGGCACGCGCTGCGGCCGGTGGCTCTTCAGGCTGCGCTGCGCCATCGCCTGCACGGTCGCGGCGACGCGCGGATCCGAGGCCCAGCCTTCGAGGCCGAGCGGCAGCTTGCGGCGCCAGTTCGGATGCTGGTCGACGGTGCCGGGCAGGTTCGCCTGCTCGAGCTGCTCGAGCATGTCCTCCGGCTGCACCAGGGCGAGCTTGCAGGGCGTGCGGGCGATGTATTCGTGCGCCGAGCGGATGGAGCGGTCGAGCCCCTCGCGCTCCAGCGAGCGCGCGAGTCGATCCTGGTCCGCCGCCCGCATGTCCATTTCTTTCCTGGGATCGACGGTGAGGCCGAGGCGCGTCCGCCACGCGAGATCGTGCGCAGCCCAGTAGCCTTTCCACGTCGGCAGGTCGTGGGTGCTGACGCACACCAGCGCGTCGCGCGGGAAGGCCGCCGGCGGTGCGATGTCGTCGCCCTGCCGCTCGAAGAACAGCGGCCGGTACGAGAGCAGCCCGGCCTGGTTCAGCTTGGTGCGCAGCTCCTGCGGCACGGTGCCAAGGTCCTCGCCGATGACGAGGCAGCGGCGCGCGCGGCTTTCTTCCGACAGCACGGCGACCAGCTCGTCGAACGGGTAATGCACGTAGCCGCCTTCGTCCGCCTTTGCGCCGCGCGGGATCCAGTACAGGCGCGACAGCGCCATGACGTGGTCCATGCGCAGCGCGCCGCCCTCGGGCATGTTGGCGCGCAGCAGCTCGCGGAACGCCTTGTAGCCGGTGGCGCGCAGCGCGCGCGGCGAATAAGGCGGCAGGCCCCAGTCCTGGCCGCGCGGGTTGAACTCGTCGGGCGGCGCGCCGGCCGTGGCGCCGACCGCATAGGCTTCCTGCTCCGCCCACACCTCGGCGCCGCCGCGATCGGCGCCGAGCGCGAGATCGACATACAGCCCGACCGGCATGCCGAGCTCGAGCGCGCGACGCTGCACGCCCTCGAGCTGCGTCCGCGCGCAGTGCTCCACGTACTCGTAGAAGGCGACGCGGTGGGCGTTCTTGCGCGCGAACGCGGCGACCGCCTTGCTCTTCGGGTCGCGGTATTCCTCGGGCCAGTTCTCCCAGCCGCCGCCGTGCTTCTCGCGCAGCGCCTCGAAGATCGAGAACGCGGTCGGCTTCGGCCGGCGGCGCGTCTCCTTGAACAGCAGCTCGAGCACTTCCATCTTTGCCCGGCCGACGCCGGCATAATCGACGAGCTCGCTGCTGCGCAGCCGCTGCAGCATGCGCTGGAACGACGGCGTGCCCACGAGCTTGCGCGCCGCGCTCGATCTTGCGAACTCCGGAATCGCCTCGATATCGAGGTAGATGAAATTCAGCGCCAGCCGGCTCGACGGGCTGTAGGGACTGCCCTGCGAGGCGTGCAACGGATTGACGCCCACCACCGCCGCGCCGCGCGAGGCGGCGAACTCGACCAGCGCGCGCAGGTCGCCGAAGTCGCCGATGCCCCAGTTCCTCTTCGAGCGCACGCCGTAGAGCTGCACCATGAAGCCCCACACGCGCCCGCCTCCGGCCAGGAACTCCGGCTCGTAGCAGCGCCCGGGCTTCAGCTCCGCCTTCGCCGCCGGCCGCTCGGGCCCCAGAGCCTTGGCCAGCGCCTGGCGCACCTGCTCAGAAATCTTCTTCTCCGCCCCCCAGACGTCGAGGTAGCTCTCCGCAACTTCGTTCAATTCCGTACCCCGCCGTTACATCCCACTTGCGTAATTATTTTGTCAGCCACCAGTTGACGCTCCACGGAGTACCTGGCGCGCCGTTCGACCACAGCGGCTCGTCCTTCGGCACATCCTTGACGACGACGGACTGGTCGCCGCAGTTGGCGATCAGCGTGAGCTTGTCCCACGTCACTTCGAAAGCGCGCTCGCCGAGCATGCGGTAGCGGCCAGGGCCGAAGTCGCGCGTGGCGATGTGCACGTGGCGAAGGCTCAGGAGGCGCTTGTAATGCGCGAGCCAGACCTGGTCGGCCTTGGACCAGTCGAGGGTCGAGGCCTTGAAGGTGCTCTCGGCGATGGGATCGGGGACCTTGCCCTTGAAGCTCTTGAAGCGCGAGAACTCCTCCTGGCGGCCCTTGCGCACCGCCTCGCCGAGCTCGCCGTCGAAGTCGGCGAAGAAAAGGAACGGCTGCCGGCAGCCCCATTCCTCGCCCATGAAAATGAGCGGCGGAGCGGGTGCGAGCAGGTGGATGGCGCTCAGCGCCTTGAGCTTTTTCGGGTCGGAAAGCGAGAGGAGCCGCTCGCCCATGGCGCGGTTGCCGACCTGGTCGTGGTTCTGCAGGAAGTCGACGAAGCACGACGGCGGCAGGTGGCTCGACTTCTCGCCGCGCTTTTCATCGGTGAACGGGGAGACTTCGCCCTGATAGGCGAAGCCCTCCGCCAGGCAGCGGGCGAGATGCTTTGCGGGTGCGTCGGCGTAGGAGATGTAATAGCCGTCGGACTCGCCCGTGGCGAGCACGTGATAGCCATGGTGCGAGTCGTCGTTCCACTGCGCGTTGTACTTGCCCGGGCCGAGGAAGCGCGCCTGGTTGGCGTCGTTCTCGAGCACAAGGTGCTTCGAACGCGGCACGTGCTCGCGGATCTCGTCGAGGATGTGCTTCGGCGACTCGTCGATGATGGCATGCACCGCGTCGAAGCGCAGGCCGTCGAAGCGGTACTCCTCGAGCCAGTAGAGCACGTTGCCGATGAAGTACTGCCGCACGGCGGGATTCTGGAAGTCGATGGCCGCGCCCCAGGGCGTCTTGTGCTTCTCGGTGAAGAACTGCGGCGCGTAGACGCTGAGGTAGTTGCCTTTCGGCCCGAAGTGGTTGTAGACCACGTCGAGGAACACCATCAGCCCCGCTTCATGCGCGGCGTCGATCAGCGCCTTCAGGTCGGAGGGCCGGCCATAGACGCTGTCCGGGGCGTACGGCAGCACGCCGTCGTAGCCCCAATTACGCTTGCCGGCGAAGTCGGAGAGCGGCAGGAGCTCGATGGCGGTGATGCCGACATCCTTGAGGTTTTTTAATTTGGAAATCACACCGGCATAGGTGCCCTCCGGCGTGAACGTCCCCACGTGCAGCTCGTAGATCACCGCCTCGGTCCATGGCCGGCTGCGCCAGCCCTGCGTCTTCCATTCGTAGCGCGAGGGATCGATCACCTCGCTGGGGCCGTCGACGTCCTGCGGCTGGAAGCGCGATGCCGGGTCGGGCACGAGATGCTTGCCGTCGATGCGGTACTTGTAGAGCGTGCCGGGGCCGGAGTCGCCGTCGACCAGCTCGAACCAGCCGTCGGCTTGCCGCTGCATCGGCTTCATCTTGTCCGCTATCGCAAGCTCGACGGTCTTTGCGGCAGGTGCCCAGATGCGGAACCGGACACCGCCTTGCGCCAGTGCCTCGGCGCCGAACGGCAGGGAATGCTTCAACGAATCCTTGTCCTTGTGTCGAGAATTACGGCCCTGACCCCGAATTAGCGTTTCTTGCGCGGCCACCAGCGTTCGAGGAACTCCGCCGCCCATTCGCGGCCGCCCAGCCCGAAGGCGAGCGCCAGCGCGAAGACGACGCCGGCGAGGATGATGAGGAAGGTCTGGCGGATGATGTCGCCGCCCACGTTGACCTGGTCGAGCGCGATCAGCACGACGAAGGCGAGGATCGCCCAGCGCGCGAGGTTGCCGAGGAGATCCGCGTCCTGCAGGTGGACGTTCCTGAAGTAGGCGGTGATCGCGTTGCCGACGAAGCGGGCGAAATAGGCGCCGAAGGCGAGGATCAGCATCGCCACCAGCACCTTCGGCACGAAGAGCAGCACCCGCGACAGGAGGTCGGTGATGTACTCCAGGCCGAGCAGGTTGAAGCCGATGAGCAGCGCCGCCAGGATCACCACCCAGTAGAAGAGCGACGCCACGAGGTCGGTGGCGTCCATCTGGATGCCGCCGTCGCGGAGGAACCCGTCGATGCCGGCGCGCTCGGTGACGACGTGGAAATTCACCGCGCGCAGCCCGCGGCCGATGGCGAAGCGCACCATCTTGGCCACCAGCCAGCCGGCGATCAGCACCACCAGCGCTAGCGCGAGGCGCGGCAGGAAGTCGGCCGCCCGGGCGAGGAACACGCGCGCCGGCTCGAGCATGACCTCGAAGTCGTTCATTTGCTCTCCAGCAGGCCGGTCAGGCCCTGCAGCGGGATGTGGACCCAGTCCGGGCGGTTGTTGACCTCGTAGCGCAGCTCGTAGAGCACCTTCTCCATCTCGGCGAGCTGCAGCAGGCCGCGCACATCGTCGAGCGAGGTGAAGATGTCGCTTCCCGCCATCGCTGCGCCGTAGGCCTTCAGGAACGCCTTGCGCGTGGCCGCCTCCCACGCCTGCAGCGCCGGCGCCAGCTTGTCGATGTTCGGCTCGGTGCGCTCGCGCAGCTGCGTCGAGCCGCGCGCGTAGCTGAACGAGCGCAGCATGCCGGCCACGTCGCGCAGCGGCGTGTGCTTGCGGCGCGCCTCCGCCAGCGGACGCGACGGCTCGCCCTCGAAGTCAATGATCAGGAAGTCGTTGTTCGACACCAGCACCTGGCCCAGGTGGTAGTCGCCGTGGTGGCGGGTCTTCAGCGTCGGCTTCGCCGGCGCCGGGCAGCGGTCGATGAAGGCGAGGATGCGGGGCGCCTGGGCCTTGAGCTTGTCCACCAGCTTGAGGGTCTCGTTGGCCTCTTCGCGCACGCGGCCGCGCCAGACCTCGAAGTCCTGCGCCGTGAAGGGCTCGGGCTCGAACGCCGGATCGCCGGTGCGCAGCGCGAGCGCGCGATGCAGCTCCGCGGTGCGCGTGGCGAGGGTCTGGATCAGGGTGAGGTAGGCGCCGTGGTTCTCCTCCTCGCGCAGGCTCTCGACGAAGCGCTCGAGGTACGCGAGGGTGTAGCTCCAGGCGTCGCCCTGGTTCGGCATGTACGCCTGGAGGAGCGCGACGGTGCTGGTCTCGCCGTCGCGCGAGACGTACTCGACGGCGCCGGCGAGCGGCACGCAGTTCTTGAACCGCGCCACCTCGGTGAGGAAGCGTCCGACCTCGAGCTCCGGGTGCAGCCCGGGCCGCAGCCGCCGGTAGCACTTGAGGAACAGGCGCTCGCCGAGCGTCACCGAGGTGTTGGTGCTCTGCGTATGCAGCGCGCCCATCGTCAGGCCGGAGACCTCGTCGCCCGCCAGTGCCGCGAACTGGCTGGTCGGCGCGAAGTCGAGCACGCCGTGGGAAGTCTGCAGCGCCTTCTTCTCGCCGATCGCCTTGACGATGTGGCGGCAGAAGGACTCGTCGGCCATCGCGTCGGCCATCACGCCGACGTTGGCCTGCTGCCGCACGCGCGCGATGGCGAGCGCCGACAGCGCGCGGATGTGGTCCTCCTCTTCTTCCCAGCCGAGCGCCATCGGCAGGAAGTAGCGCGCGCCCTTCACGTCGAGGATCGTGAGCAGCCAGCTGATGCCGCCGACGTCCCAGATCACGTCGTCCTTCACCGCCGCCTGGCGCACCGGCTCGCCCTTCTGCGCATACCAGCGCTGGCCCTCGACGAATTTCGCCAGCACCTCGCCCTCGAGGCGGCCGCGCAGCTGCTCCGCCATGCCGATGCGCCACGGCACCACGCGGTC
This sequence comes from Burkholderiales bacterium, assembly GCA_035699685.1. GTDB lineage: Bacteria > Pseudomonadota > Gammaproteobacteria > Burkholderiales > SG8-39 > SCGC-AG-212-J23. Next base: position 8,381 of record DASSPL010000158.1, read on the forward strand.
GCGGAAGAAGCTGGTCCAGCCGTCGAACAGCACCAGCACCGGCGCCTCCTCGTGCACCAGCATCTCCTTGTGCCACTCCGGCGGGGTGGCGTCGCTCGCCAGCCGGAACCAGTAGAAGGCGTGCGCCGGCAGCGTCACGAGGTACGGCAGGTCGCCGATCGGCGGGAAGGTGGTGCGGCCGAGCATCTCGACCGGCACGCGGTTCCTGTATTTCTTCAGGTCGAGCTCGACCGGCTGCGCGGCGCGCGACAGGTTCGCCACGCAAAGGATCGCCTCGTCTCCCAGCTCCCGGATATAGGCCAGGACCTTGCGGTTGCCCGGGCGCAGGAAGGACAGGCTGCCGCGGCCGAAGGCGTGGCTCGTCTTGCGCACGGCGAGCATGCGCTTCATCCAGTTGAGCAAGCTGCCCGGGTCGCGCTGCTGCGCCTCGACGTTGACCGCCTCGTAGCCGTAGATCGGGTCCATGATCGGCGGCAGGTACAGGCGCTGCGGGTCGGCGCGCGAGAAGCCGGCGTTGCGGTCCGGGCTCCACTGCATGGGCGTGCGCACGCCGTTGCGGTCGCCGAGGTAGATGTTGTCGCCCATGCCGATCTCGTCGCCGTAGTAGAGCACCGGCGAGCCGGGCATCGACAGGAGCAGGCTGTTCATCAGCTTGATGCGCTCGGGGTCGTTCTCCATCAGCGGCGCGAGGCGCCGGCGGATGCCGAGGTTGATGCGCGCCTGCCGGTCGGCGGCGTACATCCGGTACATGTAGTCGCGCTCCTTCGAGGTGACCATCTCGAGCGTCAGCTCGTC
>DASSPL010000159.1:0-10782 GCA_035699685.1 Burkholderiales bacterium
AGGGGGGCGGCGGAAAACAGCCATCTCTCGCTATTTGTTTTCCTGGCGGGCGAAGATCACGGCGGCCTGCGAGCGGCGGGTGACGCCGAGCTTGACGCAGGCGTTGCTGAGGTAGTGCTTGACGGTCTTGTCGCTGAGGAACAGCGCGGCGGCGATTTCCTTGTTGGTCTTGCCCTCCACCACCAGCGCGAGCACGCGGCGCTCCTGCGGCGAGAGCGCGACGTTCTTCAGCTTGGTCTCGACCGGCCGCGTGGCGCGGCTGTCGAGGATCGGGCGGCCGTTGGCGGCGTCGTCGATGGCGCGGATCAGCGCCTCGTGGCCGATCTCCTTCATCAGGTAGCCCGACGCGCCGGCGACGATGGTCGACATGATCGCCTGCTCGTCAGAGTACGAGGTGAGGAACAGGATCTTGGTCTGCGGCGCGATGGACAGGATGTCGCGGCAGGCGTCGATGCCGCTGCCGTCCGGCAGGCGCAGGTCCATGAGGATGACGTGCGGCTTGAGCCGCTCGGCCTCGCTCACCGCCTCGGCCACGGTGCCCGCCTCGCCGACGATGCGGATCGCGGGCTGGCCGACGAGCAGCGCGCGCAGGCCGGCGCGCACCATCTGATGGTCGTCGACGAGAAGAAGGTCGATCATGCGTGCTCCGGGAACTCGACGATGATACGAGTGCCGCGCCCCGGCGCGGACTCGACGCGCGTGCGCCCGGCGAGCTTCTGCCCGCGGGCGCCGATGTGGTGCAGGCCGAGGCCGCGCGATTGCGCAGCCTCCTCGCGCATGCCAACGCCGTCGTCGGCGATCTCCAGGCGGATGCCGCCGTCGGGTGAGCGGCCCAGCCTGATCTGCGCCTGCGCCGCATTGGCGTGGCGCAGCACGTTGCTCACGCCTTCGCGCGTGATGCGCAGGAGGTGCGCCGCCTGGGCCGGCGTCAGCTCCTTCACCACCGACGGGTCGATGTCGAGGCGGAACCGCGGCGTGTCGCCGCCGACGTCCTCCGGCACGATCCGCTCCACCTCCTCCATGAACGCCTGCTCGTCGCGCGGCGGCGCGCCCTCGCCGGCGATGAAGTTGCGCAGGTCCTGGATCACGAGGTTGAGGTGCGCCGCGGCGTTGGCGATGGTGCGCTTCGCGCCGAGCGGGTCGTTGTCGAGCAGCTGGCGCGAGCGCTCGAGGTGCATGCCCACGGCGTAGATCTGCTGGATCGCGCCATCGTGCAGCTCCAGCATCACGCGCTCGCGCTGCTCGGCGAGGAGCCGCTCGCCTTCCTCCACCTGCAGGCGCAGGCGGCGGCGCGATATTGCGACCCGCCCCAGCAGCAGCAGGAGCAGCGTACCGACCGCGCCGGCGACGACGAGCAGCGTGCGTTGCTTGTGGTAAGGCGCGAGGACCGTCGTCATGCTTTGACCGACATAGACGGTGAGCGGATAGGAGCCCACCTTGCTGTAGGCCACCAGGCGATCGACCCCATCCACCCGGTACGAGCTGCGGAAATGGCCCGCGACCGGAGCCTCCTTGCCGAGGCCCTGGCTGCCCTTCAGAGATACGCCCGCCACGGACGCAAGGTCGCGCGTGCGGGCCATGATCGCGCCGTCCCAGCGCACCAGGGTAATGACGTCGTCGGGCTCGAGCCGCATCTCGCGGTAGACGGTCTCGAGCGCCGGCGGCGGCAGCGCCACGATCATCACGCCGGCGAACGCGCCCGTCGCGTCGCGAATCGGGCGCGTGAACTGGATCGCCCACTGCTTCGTCACGCGGCCCATGATCGGCTCGCTGATATGCATCTCGTCGCGGCCGCTCGACTTGTGGAACTGGAAGTACTCACGGTCGGCGAAGTTGAGCGGCTTCGACGCCGGGAGGCGGCCGTAGCGCATCCAGCCGTCGCGGTCGAGCACCGCCACCTGGATCAGTCCCTCGCGCTTCAGGTGCTCCTCGTGGCGCTGCACCGCCGCATCGAGGGACTCCGGCGCGCGCAGCCACTCGTCGCGCAGGTAGCCGAGCGTGAGGTCGATGGCACGCAGCGACGACGCCTCGTACTCCGCGAGGACGCGCGCGAGGTGCACGCCCGACGCATTCGCCGAGGCGATCGCCGCGCCGCGCTGCTGGTAGAGAAGCGCCGCGATCGCCGCCCACAGGCAAACCACCAGTGCCGCGACGGCCAGGGTCGCGGTTGTCAGCGGCGAGCGCATCCCCCAAGCGTACCAGCGAGACAAGCCGGCACTACGACCGAATAGCGGTAACCGCGAGGGACAACAACACTTAAAGTGCGGTAATGGAACAGTCCTTCCGGTCGTTCTGCCGCAATGCCGATGGGTCGTGGACCTGCATCGCGCCGGCGACGCTGTTCCATCCGCAGGGCCGCATCCAGGTGGCCCCGGGCACCTGCTTCTACCCCGGCACCGTCTTCATGGGCGTCGACCTCGCGGCCTGGCTCGATGCTCAGGCGGCCGATGCCGGCGGCGTGCGCTCGTCCCAGTCGGTCGCGCGCTGATAGGCGCGTCCCGCCGCGAGCAGCGTGCCTTCGGCGAACGGCCGGCCGACCAGCTGCAGGCCGATCGGCAGCCCTCTCGAGTCGAAGCCACAGGGCAGCGACAACGCCGGCACGCCGAGATAGTTCACCCAGCGCGTTAGCCGCGTCACCTCGGCGAGCAGGCGCGGCATAGCGGCGCCTCCGCGCGGGCCGGTCTGCTCGCGCGTCGGCAGCGGCACTGCGATGGTCGGCGCGAGATAGGCGTCTGCCTTGCCCAATAGCCCGGTGAATTGCGCGAGCCACGCGCCGCGCAGGCGCAGCACCTCGAGGTACTGCGCCGCAGGTATCGCGAAGCCGGCCTCGAGGCGCGCGCGCACCGCGGACGAGTAGTCCTGCGGCCGCTCGCGCATCCATTGCGCATGCTGCGCGGACGCCTCGGCCTGCATCACGGTGAGGCAATGCGCGGAGAGCAGATCGAACGGCGGCGGCTCGACTTCCACCAGCTTGAAGTGCTTCGCCGCCTCGAGCACCGCTTTTGCGACCTCGGGATGCGCGTTGTCGCGGATCCAGGCGCTCGAGATCGCGACACTCCTCACCTCGCCATCGGTTTCGACCTTGTCGGGCGCGTGCGCCGTCACCGGATCGCGCGCATCGCGGCCGGCGATCACGCCGTAGACGCGCGCGCAGTCATCCGCGCTCTTCGCCAGCGGCCCGATGGTGTCGAGCGAGTGGGAAAGCGGCATCGCGCCGTGCCGCGAGACGCGGCCCCAGGTGGTCTTCAGCCCCGTCACGCCGCAGGCGGAGGCCGGCAGGCGGATCGACCCGCCGGTATCCGAGCCGAGCGCGGCGAACACCAGGCCCGCCGCCACCGCGGCGCCCGAGCCGCTGGAGGAGCCGCCGGTGATGTATTCCGTATTCCACGGGTTGCAGCAGTCGCCCCAGTGATCGTTGTGGCCGGTCGGCCCGTAGGCGAACTCCGACATGTTGAGCGTGCCGATGTCGGCCGCGCCCGCGGCGTCGAGGCGCTCGAGCACCGCCGCGGTCTCGCCCGCCACCCACCCCTTGCGGATCTTCGAGCCGCAGTTCGAGACCTTGCCCGCGCGGTAGAACATGTCCTTGTGCGCGAGCCGCTTGCCGGCCAGGGGACCTGCATTCGGCCCATTTGCGCCGGCAAAACGCACTTCGGTCGAGACGAAGGCGTTGATCACTTCCGCAGCACCGTGGTGTAGGTCGTCGGGTCCACCTCGAACGGCAGCTCCGCCCGCAGGGGATCGTCGACATTGAGCGCATTCACGCCGGGCGCCAGCTTCTCGGCGCGGCCGGGCGCGAGCGGAACGCCCTGGGCGGCCAGCATCATTTCCACGGTACGTGCGTCCATAATCGAGCCTTTCATCCGGGATTCCTATGCCTCACGCCAGCGCCAGGGACGGTACCCGCCTCTACTACGAAGAGACCGGCAGCGGCACGCCGGTCATTTTCGTCCATGAATTCGCCGGCGACCATCGCGCCTGGGAAACGCAGGTGCGCTTCTTCGGGCGCTATTTTCGCTGCATCACGTTCGATGCGCGCGGTTTTCCGCCCTCGGACGTGCCGGAGGACGGCGCGCGCTACTCGCAGGCCCACGCCCGCGACGACATCGTAGCGGTGCTCGACCACCTCAAGGTCGACCGCGCGCACGTGGTCGGCCTGTCGATGGGCGGGTTCGCCGCGCTGCATGTCGGCATCACCTATCCGCAGCGCGCGCGCTCCCTCGTCATCGCCGGTTGCGGCTATGGCGCCGAGCCGGAGAAGAAGGACAGGTTCCAGGCCGAGTGCGAGGCCGCGGCCGCCTCCTTCGAGGCCGACTGGGGAGCAGCGGCGAAGAAGTACGCCCTCGGTCCCACCCGGGTGCAGCTGCAGAACAAGGACCCGCGCGGCTGGCAGGAATTCGCCCGGCAGCTGGGCGAGCATTCCGCGCGCGGCCAGGCGCTCACCATGCGCGGCGTGCAGATGAAGCGGCCGTCGCTCTACGAGCTCACCGAGGGCATGCGCAAGATCGACGTGCCGACGCTGATCGTCACCGGCGACGAGGACGACCCGTGCCTCGAGCCCGCGCTCCTCATGAAGCGCAACATCGCCACCGCCGGGCTGGTGGTGATCCCGTGGTCCGGCCACACCATCAACCTCGAGGAGCCCGACGCGTTCAACCGCGCGCTGTTCGAGTTCTTCCTCAAGGTCGACGAAGGCCGCGCCGGCAGGCGCGACCCGCGCTCCATCGCCTCCGGGATGCTCGGCTTCACGAAAAAATGACATGGGTTTGTCGTGCCCGACCCGGTAAATGGTGACAGTCACCATTTTTTCCGAATGATTCTGGTCACCGGCGGCGCGGGCTTCGTCGGCCTGAACGTCGTCGAGCAGCTGCGCAGCCGCGGCGAGGACGTCCTCGTCTACGACCTCGACCAGCCGGCGCTCGACGTGAAGTTCGAGCGCGGCGACGTCACGCAGCCGCTCGACGATCTGCTGGCGCGGCATGGCGTGCGCCGCATCATCCACCTCGCGGCGATCACCGCCGATGCGCGCCGCGACGCGCGCGACCCGCGCCGCATCGCCGAGGTGAACCTCATCGGCACGATCAACGTCCTCGAGTCCGCTCGCCGCCACAACATCGAGCGCGTGGTCTACACGAGCACCGGCGCGCTTTACGGCGCGGCCGGGGTCGGCCTCGCCCATCCCCTCGATGAGGAGAAGGACCGGCCGGTGCCCGAGTCGATGTACGGCATTACGAAGTACGCCGCCGAGCGCACCTGCCTGCGGCTCGGCCAGTTATGGGACATGGACGTGCGCATCGGCCGCCTTGCCACCGCGTTCGGCCGCTGGGAGCACGCCACCGACGCGCGCACCCACCAGTCGCCGCCGACGCTCGTCGCCCGGCTGGCGATGAACGGCGACGAGGCGGTGTTTCCACCGCAGGGGCCGACCGACTACATCTACGCCGCCGACCTGGCCAGCGCGATCCTGACGCTCGCCAAGGCGAAGGCGCCGAGCCATCGCCTGTACCATCTGGGCACCGGCGCCGCATGGTCCCTTCCGCAATGGTGCGAGCTGCTCGCGAAGCGCTTCCCGGGCTTTCGCTGGCGCGAATCGGCGAACGATGCCGAGTGCAACGTCCTGCCGAACGCCCGCGCGCCGCGCACGCGCTTCTCGAACCGCCGGCTGACCGAGGACCTCGGCTGGCGGCCGCGCTTCACGCTGGAAGAGGCCCTCGATGACTTCCTCGCCTGGACCGGAGAGCACGAATGAACGTTGACTGGCCGCGCAACGACTATTCGCGGGTGCCGTTCCACCTGCACCACGACCCCGAAGTGTTCCAGCTCGAGATGGAGCGCATCTTCCGCGGGCCGACGTGGAACTACCTGTGCCTCGAGGCCGAGCTGCCGAAGCCGCACGACTTCCGCACCACGTGGGTGGGCGACACCCCGGTCATCGTCTCCAGGGACAAGCAGGGCGCGCTGCACGCGTTCGTGAACCGCTGCTCGCACCGCGGCGCGATGATCGTGCGCGAGCTGAAGGGCAACGCCGAGCGCCTCGTCTGCCTCTACCACCGCTGGTGCTACTCGAACTCCGGCGAGCTCACCGGCCTGCCCTTCCGCCAGGGGCTGCGGGGCGAAGGCGGCATGCCGAAGGATTTCGACATGCACTCGGTCTCGCCGAAGAAACTTCGGGTGCAGAGCATGAACGGCGTGGTGTTCGGCACCTTCTCCGACAAGACCGAGCCGCTCGAGCAGTACCTGGGCGAGTTCGGCACCGGCATGGTGAAGCGCTTCTTCCACAAGCCGGTGAAGATCCTCGGCTACTCGCGCCAGCGCATCGCCGGCAACTGGAAGCTCTACGCCGAGAACCTGCGCGACACCTACCACGCCAGCCTGCTGCATGAATTCTTCGTCACCTACGGCGTCGACCGCGCGACGCAGAAGGGCGGCGTGAAGATGGACGAGCGCCACCGCCACAACATGAACCACGCCTACGCGGCGAGCGACTCGCAGGAGGAGGCGCTCAAGGCCTATGCCGACACGGCGGCGCGGCTGGACCGCATGCGGCTGCGGGACACGAAGCTGCTGCAGTTCAGGAACGAGTACACCGACGGGATGAATCTCGCCGCCCCGACTTTCTTCCCCAACGCGCTGCTCATCCAGATCAACAACTCCATCGGCACCCGCCAGATCCGCCCGAAGAGCGTCGACGAGCACGAGGTGTTCCAGACGCTCTTCTGCTATGAGGACGACGACGAGGAGATGGTGCGCCATCGCCTGCTCTCCGCGAACCTGGTCGGCCCGGCAGGCTTCGTCAGCATGGAGGACGGCGAGGCGATCGAGGTGGTGCAGAAGGCGACCCGAAGTGTAAGAAGCGGCGGCCAGGACGCTTACGCCGTCATCGAGATGGGCGGCCGCGGCCCGGTGAAGGACGAGACGCACCGCGTCACCGAGTCGCCGATCCGCGGCTTCTGGTCCTACTGGGCGGAGCTGATGGGCGCCGAGGCGCCGGGCGGCATCCGATGAATCAGTGGTACTCGCTGATGGCGGAGTACGGCATGGCGCTCGACGAGGACCGGCTCGAGGACTGGGTCGAGCTTTTCGCCGAGGACTGCGACTACCGCGTGGTGACACGCGAGAACGTCGAGCAGGGGCTGCCGAATGTCCTCATGTGGTGCGACAACAAGAACATGCTGCGCGACCGCGTCGAGTCCTACCGCCACGTCAACGAGTACAACCCGCACTACGACCGCCACGTCATCGGGCCGCTGCGCATGCTCGGCGAGAGCACCTTCGAGGCGAGCTACAGCCTGTTCCAGACCGACCTGGAGGGCAACTCGCGGCTCTTCAGCGTCGGCCGCTACCGCGTGGAAGGAGTGATGGCCGGTGGCGGCGCGCGCATCCGGACGATGCTGGTCGTCGCCGACACCGGGACCATCCCTTCCCTGCTCGCTACGCCGATCTAGCGGATCGGGCGGGTGAAGGGGAAGACCTTGGTCAGGCCGAGCAGGTCGGTGATCAGCAGCACGATGAACACCAGGATGATCGCGCCGACGATCGCGCCGGCGGCGTCGGCGCCGGCCGGCATGCGCTCGATCTGGCCGGCGAGGTCGGCCGCTTCCGCGTCGGTGAGGGTCGCGACGCGCGCCCGCGCGTCGGCCGGGGTCACGCCCATCGACTCGAGCTGCGCGCGCACGTCGCTGCGCTCGAGGAAGCTGACGATGCGCTCCTTCGTGTCGCTGGTGATCGCGGCGTCGGTCGGCAGCATGCCGGCCTGCGCCGGCAGCGGCAGCGCGATGCAGAGGATGAGAGCGAGGGAGACGAAGCGGCGGAAGAAGCTCATGGGGCGTCCTTTCTTGGGGGGTTGTTGGAGCCCGGCCACCCTAGCACTTCCGCATTACGCTAGACCGCGTTGTAGCCGCCGTCGACGAGCAGATTCGAGCCTGTCATGAAGCTGGAGGCGTCCGAGGCGAGGAACAGGGCCGCCGCGGCGATCTCCTCGGGCTGCCCCAGGCGGTTCACCAGGTGCTTGGGCCCGAGCGCCTTGCGCGCCTTCTTCATGTCGCCGAAGCGCAGGTTCATGCGGTCGGTCTCCACCGCCCCGGGCGAGAGGGCGTTGACGCGGATGTTCTGCGCCGCGTGGTCCGATGCCATGGCCTTGGCCATGGTGATCAGGGCCCCCTTGGTCGCGCAATAGGCCACCCGCCCTGGCGTGCCTACGGTGCCGAGCTGCGAGGCGATGTGGATGATCGAGCCGCCGCCCGCCTTCGCCATGTGCGGGATCGCCCATCGGCTCATCAGGTAGGCGCCGCCGACGTTCACCGCGAAGACCTTGTTCCACGCGGCGAGATCGAGGTCGGTCACCGTAGCCGTCGGGTCGCGCATGGCCGCGGCGTTGACCAGGACGTGGACCCCGCCGAAGGTCTTCGCGATGCTGTTGACCGCCGACTTGGTCTCGGGCTCGGAGGCCACGTCGCAGCGGATCGGCAGGTAGTCGCGCCCCACCTTGTCGACGTTCAGGTCGACGCACGCCACCTGCGCGCCCGCTTCCTTGAATGCCTTCGCGATCGCGGCGCCGATGCCGCCGGCCGCGCCGGTGACGATCGCCGATTTGCCCTGCAGAGAAAATTTGTCCATTGAATTCCGTACGACGTACGTAATTAAGTTGCAAGGTTCCGTACCCGGTACGTAATTGTCCCGAAAGCTTTCAAGATAATTACGTACGTCGTACGGAATTAGCGGCGGCCGAGATAGGCCTCCTTCACGCGCGGATCCTGTTTCAGGGAATCGCAGGTGCCGGCGGCGATGACGCTGCCGGTCTGCAGCACATAGCCGCGGCTCGCGGTCTCGAGCGCGTAGCGCGCGTTCTGCTCGACGAGCAGCACGCTGGTGCCGGCGGCATTGGCGGCGCGGATGCTCTTGAAGATCTCCTGCACCACCATCGGCGCGAGGCCGAGCGAGGGCTCGTCCATGCAGAGGAGCTTCGGCTCCGACATGAGCGCGCGGCCGAGCGCGAGCATCTGCTGCTCGCCGCCGGACAGTGTGCCGGCGGGCTGCGTGTCGCGCTCGCGCAGGCGCGGAAACATCTGCATCACGCGCTCGATCAGCCCGGCCACCTTGCGCTTGTCGCCGCGATACTTGAAGCCGCCCATCTCCAGGTTTTCCCGCACCGACAATGCCGGGAACACGCGCCGGCCCTCCGGTACCAGCGCGATGCCGGCCAGCGTGCGGCGATGGGCCGGCATCCGCGTGACGTCTTCGCCCAGGAACAGGATCCGCCCCTTGCGCGGCAACATGGCGCCCGCCACGCCGCGCAACGTAGTGCTCTTGCCGGCGCCGTTGGCGCCGATCAGCGCCACGATCTCGCCCTCGCCCACCTCGAACGAGACGTCGCGGCATGCGGGCACCTCGCCATAGGCGAGATCCACGCTTTCGACCTTAAGCAACAAACTCACCGCCCAGGTAGGCTTCGATCACCGCCGGGTTCGCCTGCACGTCGCGCGGCGTGCCTTCGAAGAGCGGCTCGCCATGATCCATCACGAACACCCGCTCGGCGACGTTCATGACCAGGTCCATGTTGTGCTCCACCACCAGCAGCGTGACGCCCCGCTTTCCTATCTCGCCCAATCTCCGCAGGAGAAATTCCACTTCCGCCGGATTCAGCCCCGCCGCCGGCTCGTCCAGCATGAAGAGCCTGGGCCGCGTGGCGAGGGCGCGCGCGATCTCCAGCATGCGCTGCTGCCCGTAAGGCAGCGCTCCGGCGCGATCGCCGGCGCGCTCGCCGAGTCCGACGAACTCGAGCAGCTCCATCGCCTCGCTCCTGAACCGGCCGGTGTCGCCGATCAGCAGGTACTTCCAGAACGGCGCGTCCTGGTGGATGTGGAACCCGGCCATCACGTTCTCGAGCAGCGTCAGCTGCTTGAAGAGCCGGATCTTCTGGAACGTGCGCGCGATGCCCAGGCGCACGCGCGCATAGGCCGGCTTGCCGATGAGGGGGACGCCGCCGAAGACCAGCTCGCCCGCGTCCGGCTGGTAGACGCCCGAGAGCAGGTTGAGCAGGGTCGACTTGCCCGCGCCGTTGGGTCCGATCAGCGCGTAGATCGACTTTTCCGGCACCGAGATCGAGACGTTGTGCACGGCACGCACGCCGCCGAAGCTCTTGCTCACGTTCCTGGCCTCGAGCAGGCTCATCTGCGGCGCCTCATTTCGCCGACGGTGCGATTCCAGGCCTGCACGATGCCTCCCGGCATGAACAGCACCACCAGGGTGAGCGCGAGGCCGTAGATCATGAGCCGCAGCTCGCCGAAGCCGCGCAGGAGCTCCGGCAGGAAGGTGAGCACGATGGCGCCGATCACCGGCCCGATCATGGTGCCCATGCCGCCGACGATCACCATCGCCATCATGGTGAACGACTCGATGATGTTGAATGCGTCCGGCACCAGCGTGCCGACGAAGCCGGGATAGAACACGCCGGCGACCGCCGCGATGCCCGCGCCGACGCTGAAGGCGAACGCCTTCCACAGCGCGCCCTTCACGCCAAGGGAGGCGGCCGACACCTCGTCCTCGCGGATCGCGCGCAGCGTGTCGCCTATGGGCGAGCGGATCAGGTTGTCCATCAGCCAGTACACCAGCAGAGCGAAGCCGGCCACGACGTAGAACAGCGCCACCGCGCTGCCGACCGGCGGCATGATGCCGTAGATGCCGCGCACGCCCTCGGTCACCTTCTCCCAGTTGACCAGCACCTGGTAGGTGATCACCGCGAAGCCGAGCGACGCGATGGCGAGATAGTGGCCGCGCAGGCGCACG
>DASSPL010000160.1:0-5720 GCA_035699685.1 Burkholderiales bacterium
CGTGATCTCGGTCACCGCCAACGTCGCGCCGAAGCTGATGCACCAGATGTGCGCCGCGGCGCTGGTCGGCGACGTGAAGAAGGCGCGCGAGCTGAACAACCGGCTGCTGCCGCTGCACCAGCGCCTGTTCGTCGAGACCAATCCCAGCCCGGTCAAGTGGGCGATGGCCGAGATGGGCCTGATCGAGTACGGCCTGCGCCTGCCGCTCGCGCCGCTGTCCGACAAATTCCACCAGACGGTGCGCGAGGCGCTGCACCACGCCGGGATCGCTCTCCCGGGGCTAAGAGTCGTCGAAGGCAGAGGTTGATGCAAAAGCGGGTTGCGGTACTGGCGAGCGTGCTCCTGCTCGGGGGATGCTCGTCCTTCAACGAGTGGATGGAAGGCAAGGTCGAGTACAAGTCCACGGGGACGCTGCCGGCGCTCGAGGTGCCGCCGGACCTGACCTCGCCCACGCGCGATAACCGCTACACCGTGCCCGAGACGGGGCGCTCCGGCGCCACCCTGTCGGGCTACCAGGCCGAGCGGCGCGACGCGCGCCCCGGCGCCGCTTCGACGGCGGCGGTGCTGCCGGCCCCCGAGCGCATGCGCGTCGAGCGCGCCGGCACGCAGCGCTGGCTGGTGGTGGAAGAAACGCCCGAGCGCCTCTGGCCGGTGATCAAGGATTTCTGGCAGGAGAACGGCTTCCTGGTGAAGCTCGAGCTGCCCGACATCGGCGTGATGGAGACCGAGTGGGCCGAGAACCGCGCGCGCATCCCCCAGGGCGGCGTGCGCGGCCTGCTCGGCCGCACGCTCGACCAGCTCTACTCCAGCTCCGAGCGCGACAAGTACCGCACGCGGCTCGAGCGCGCCGCCGACGGCAAGGCGACCGAGATCTACATCAGCCACCGCGGCATGGTGGAGGTCTACACCAGCGCCGGCGATCCGCAGAGCGGCGCGCCCGGCGACACGCGCTGGCAGCCGCGCAACCCGGATCCCGAGCTCGAGGCCGAGTTCATCAAGCGCCTGATGGTGCGCCTCGGCACGCAGCAGGAGCAGGCGCGCACCGCGGCGGCGAACCCGCAGGCCGACAACCGCGCCGAGGTGCGCAAGGGCATCGACGGCGCCGACCTGCTGCAGGTGCACGAGCCGTTCGACCGGGTCTGGCGCCGCGTCGGCCTGGCGCTGGACCGCGTCGGCTTCACCGTCGAGGACCGCGACCGCCAGAAGGGCATCTACTTCGTGCGCTACGCCGACCCCGAGCTCGAGAAGGATACGCGCGGCGTGTTCGCGCGCATCTTCTCCACCGAGTCGCGCGTCAAGGCCGAGCAGTTCCGCGTGCAGATCACCCAGGCCGGCACCTCGAGCCAGGTCAACGTGCTGAACAAGGACGGCGCGGCCGCCACCTCGCGCACCGCGCAGCGGATCATCCTGCTGCTGCACGAGCAGCTCAAGTAATTGCTGCGCTTCGCTTCGCTCGCCAGCGGTAGCGGCGGCAACTGCCTGGTCGCGCACGCGCGCGACATGGTGTCGTCCACCCACATCCTCATCGACTGCGGCCTCAATCTCAGGGACACCGAGCGCCGCCTCGCCCGCGTCGGCCTCGAGCCGGGCGCCATCGACGCCGTGCTGGTCACCCACGAGCACGGCGACCACGCCGGCTGCGTGTTCGACTTCGCCGCCGCCCACAACGTGCTCGTCTTCCTCACCCAAGGCACGCTGCGCGCCATGAAGGCCGAGGGCAAGCTGCACGACGGCATCCGCTACCAGGTGATCCGCGGCGAGCAGAAGTTCGGCGTCGGCGCGATGGAAGTGATGCCGTTCACCGTGCCGCACGACGCCGCCGAGCCGGTGCAGTTCGTCCTGTCCGACGGCTCGGCGCGCCTCGGCGTGATCACCGACATCGGCGTCAGCACGCGCCACGTCGAGCAGACGCTCTCCGGCCTCGACGCGCTGGTGCTCGAGTGCAACTACGACCGCGACATGCTGTGGGCCGGCGGCTATCCCAAGTGGCTGAAGGAGCGCATCTGCGGGCCCTTCGGCCACCTCGACAACCGCGAGTCGGCGCGCCTGCTCGGCGCCCTAGACCGCTCGAAGCTGAAGCACATCATCGGCGCGCACCTCTCGCAGCAGAACAACAAGCCCGAGATCGTGCGCTCGGTTCTGTCGGAATCGCTCAACTGCGAGCCGGAGTGGATCGGCCTCGCCACCCAGGACGCCGGCTTCGACTGGCGCGAAGCCTGACGCGGCGCCGCCCACCCCCTGTCAAGGGGGTCGTGAGCCGAAGGCGAACGGGGGGTTAGTTTTTTTCTGCCAGCGCAGCGTCAATGCGCTCGCAAACCGCGGCGAACTGTTCCATCACTTCCGTGTTCGTAAAGCGTATTCCGCTGCCTCCATAGTGAAGTGGCTGTCGCCATCGAGCTCAACGACGAGCTGCGCGCTCGAACAGTAAAAGTCGACGATGTAGATGACGCAGGAAGCGGAACCACAGCTTGCGCTCTGCCGCCGTGGCATCCATTCGTAATCCACGCGCCCGCGGCGGCGGTCGCGCATGACGACTTAACGCGTGACTGGGGGTTCGGTAAACCAACCCCCCGTTCGCCTTCGGCTCACGACCCCCTTGACAGGGGGTCGGCGGGAGGGCTCTAGAGGCCGACGGTAGTGCTGGAAACGCCGGGGAAAGAGGCTTCCCAGATCTCCATGAAGCGCTGGCGCATCGGCAGGGCCTCGGCTTCGTCGCCGAGGCCGATGGCGCCGCGGTAGAAGGCGGCGTTGCCGCGGCGCACGTAGTGCTGCGAGTCGAGCACGAGGAAGGCGTCCTGCAGCTCGCGGATGTGCTCGTGGGTGCGATGCACCTGCATCGCGTGCGAGAAGCGGGCGAGCAGGCCGAGCAGGCGCGGGCACTGGCGCAGGAGGTGGTCGGTCTGGTGCACGACCATGTAGATGCGCCGCGTGCGGCTCGCGCTCAGGAAACCTTCCAGCAGCTGAATGCGGCCCGGATCGTTGAGGCGCAGCGAAGCCCCGTCCGGGTCGAAGATGCGAAGCTCGCGTCCCGGCTGGGTGAGCAGCCGCTCGACCGCCGCCTGGAAGCCGGTGCTCGTGTCGAAACGCTCGTACGTCGCTTCGTCCATCACCCGTTCTTTATCCATAGGTAGCCGCGCCGCTGCCATTCCGAGATTAGGTCGTCCAGCCCGGCGCGGGCAAGGGTACGGCGCGCCGCCTTGCGCTCATCGGCCAGTGCCCTGAGGGCGGCCGCCGAGCGCGGGGCCACTGTAAACGCTTCGCCGTTGATGAAAAAGCGTTTTCCGCTGTAGAGGAGCTGGCTTTTCAGGTCCAGATGGACTGTATCGCCGCCGCCGGGGCGCGGGCGGAACACCACGTGGGCCTTCGGCAGGCTCAGGTACTCGCCGAGGAAGCCCTCGACGTCCGCGCGGCTCCAGCGGATGCGGCGCAGGTGCTTCTCCGCGAAAGCGATCATGTCCCGCGGCACTTCCGCCGGGCGGCGCACAGGGGTGAGATGCGGATCGCGATAGCGCGCCTCGGGCAGGCCGCGCTCGTGCAGCCAGTCGAGGAAGGCGGCGCCGAGCTCGGCGCCGCGCGGCGCGCGAAAGCCTATCGAATAGGTGAAGCAGGGATCGAGCGCGACGCCGTCGTGCTTTACGCCGGGCGGCAGGTAGAGCAGGTCGCCCGGCTCACAGTCGTAAGTCGTGCGGTTCGGCTCCCACACCGTCCAGCGGCGCCGGCCGCTGCCCTGCAGCAGGAACACGTCGTACGAATCGACGTGCGGCCCGACGCCGCCGCCGGGCGTGGCGTAGCTCACCATCACGTCGTCCAGGCGCGCCTGCGGGATGAAGGCGAAGCGGCGCAGCAATCGATCCGCATCAGGCACATGCAGGTTCACGCCGCTGACCAGAAGGGTCCAATCGCGCTTCTTCGCGCGCGGCGAAGCGAACGGCCCGTGCGCCGTGTCCCACCGCTTGCCGCGGCGTTCCACCATCCGGGATTCGACGTCGTCGCGTCGCGCGAGATCGAGCAGCTCGCGTGGTGTTACGCGAATCTTAAGATCGGGCAGCGCGCCGCGCACGAAAAGCGCGCGCTTCTGCCAGTGGCGGCGCAGAAACTCCTTAGGCGTCAAGCCGCCGAGCAAACGAAGCTGCACCAAAGGATTATATGTAGCGGCATCGCTACGGCTTTTGAGCGAGCGGTTGTTGCAATCGGAAAAAATATTTGGAATAGAATTTCCGCGAGATGCTGGAACCCGGACAAACCGCGCCGATGTTCGAGCTGCCCGATGCCGACATGCAGCCGGTGGACCTGTCGGCCTTCAAGGGCAAGAAGCACGTCGTGCTCTACTTCTATCCGCGCGACGGCACGCCCGGCTGCACGATGGTCACCACCGACTTCTCCGACCACGAGGACCAGTTCGTCAAGCACGACTGCGTGGTGCTCGGCGTCTCGCGCGACGATTGCCTCACGCACGCCGACTTCCGCGACCG
The DNA here is from genome assembly GCA_035699685.1 of Burkholderiales bacterium. Taxonomy (GTDB): domain Bacteria; phylum Pseudomonadota; class Gammaproteobacteria; order Burkholderiales; family SG8-39; genus SCGC-AG-212-J23. Next base: position 4,473 of record DASSPL010000160.1, read on the forward strand.
CCACGGCGTCACCATCGGCCTCCTGTCCGACACCGAGGGCGAGGTGTGCCGCAAATACGGCGTCATCCAGGAGAAGCAGGCCGAGAACGGCGACCGCCGCGAGTGCCTCGTGCGCTCCACCTTCGTCATCGACAAGAAGGGCGTGATCCGCCACGCCGCCTACGGCGTGAATCCGCGCGGCCACGCCGCCGAAGTTTTCGACCTGGTCCGCAGACTACGGTCGTAGGCCGTAACACCGTCGTCTCGGTGCGCATGGAGATGCACGACGCCCAGGGCGTGCAGCTCTCCGCGGCGTCCGACGTTTCCTACCTGCACGGCGGCTACGGCCAGATGCTCGAGGCGCTCGAGCGCGCGCTCGAGGGCAAGGGAGCGGGCGAATCGGTGCTCCTGCAGCTCGAGCCGGAAGACGCGTTCGGCGAGTACGACGCCGAGCTCATCCGCGTCGAGCCGGTCGAGCGCTACGGCGAGGGCGTGGCGATCGGCATGCAGGTGGAGGAGGACGAGACCGTCTATACGGTGACCGACGTCGCGGCGGGCAAGGCGGTGCTGGATGCCAATCACCCGCTCGCCGGCATGGCGCTGCGCTTCTCCATTGTAATTCTTACCGTCCGGGCCGCCTCCAAGGAAGAGATCAGCCGCGGAGTATCATTGCCCCAAGAGCAGTAAGGGGGGAGGGGGCAATGCTGAAGGACATCCTGTCGTACGGGATTGGGACGCTGATCGCGTTCGCCGTGATCGGTTCGCTCGTTTTCCTGTTCATCCGCGACATCACGCAGAAGAAGCACAGCGTGCTGCGCAACTACCCGGTCATCGGCCGCTTCCGCTACTTCTTCGAGCAGCTCGGCGAGTACTTCCGCCAGTATTTCTTCGCCGGCGACCGCGACGAGATGCCCTTCAACCGCGCCACGCGCGGCTGGGTCTATCGCCTCGCGAAGAACGAGGGCGGCGTGATCGGCTTCGGCTCGACCTACGACCTGCACCACGCCGGCGCGCTGATCTTCGTCAACCATCCCTTCCCGGTGCTGGAGGAAGAGCGGCTGCCGACGCCGTCGCTCAAGCTCGGCGAGGGCTACTGCCGCGAGCCGTTCGAGGCGCGCTCCATCGTGAACATCAGCGGCATGAGCTTCGGCGCCATTTCGGCGCCGGCGGTGCGCTCGCTGTCGCGCGGCGCCAACGTCGCCGGCTGCTGGATGGACACCGGCGAGGGCGGCCTGTCGCCCTATCACATCGAAGGCGGCTGCGACATCA
>DASSPL010000161.1:0-2361 GCA_035699685.1 Burkholderiales bacterium
CGCAAGAACCACTACGGCCGTATGGCCGGGCTAGCGGCCGCTTCGCATCTGGTGCGCCACCAGCAGGGCGAGGACGAGAGAGGCGACGCGGCTCTCGATCGAGTCGTTGCGGTTGGCGAGCACGATCGGCACCCTGCCGCCCAGCACCACGCCGCCGGAGATGGCGTCCGACAGGTGCTCGAGCTGCTTGGCGAGCATGTTGCCGGCCTCGAGGTCGGGGGCGATGAGCACGTCGGCCTGGCCGGCGACCGCGGACCTGAGGTGCGCGCTGCGCGCGGCGACGATGGAGAGCGCGTTGTCTATGCCGAGCGGGCCGTCGACCACGGCGCCGGTGATCTGGCCGCGGTCGGCCATCTTGCAGAGCGCCGCGGCGTCGACCGTGGCGCGCATCTTCGGCGTGACGGTGTCGATGCCGGCGAGGATCGCGACCTTGGGCTCGGGGATGCCGAGGAGGTGGGCGAAGTCGATCGCGTTCTGGGTGATCTCGACCTTCTCGTCGAGCATCGGCTCGATGTTCACCATCATGTCGCTGATGAGGATCGGCCGCGGATAGCTCGGCACGTCGATATAGAGCACGTGCGACAGCCGTCGCATGGTGCGCAGGCCGTCGGGCGCGATGACGCGCTGCATGAAGTCCTGGGTCGTGACGTCGCCCTGCACGATGATGTCGGCGTCGCCCGAGCGCGCCATCTCCACCGCGCGGGCGACTGCCGCGCGGCCGTGCGGCGCGTCGACCAGCCGGCAGCGCGCGAGGTCGATGCCGCTGGCGCGCGCCACCTCGCGCATCTCCTTCTCCGGACCGACCAGCACCGGCCGCAGGATGGCCGACTCCGAGGCGGTCACCGCGCTCTGCAGCGACTCGGCGTGCACCGGATTGGCGAACACCGCAGTGGCCGCGGGCAGGCCGGTGGCGCGCGCCATGAGCTTGCGGTAGCGCGACCAGCGGTCGGAGATCGTCACCTCGGGCAGCTCGATGCGCTCGCGCTTCACCTTCTCGGTCGGCGCCAGCACCTCGGCCTCGCCCGAGATCACCTTGAGGCCGTCCTGGTTGGTGCACAGGCAGTCGAAGACGATGTGCTTGTTGTGGTCGAACTTCTGCTTGCAGGTGATCCTGATGGTGATCTGGTCGCCGACCTTCACCGGCCGCGAGAAGCGCAGCGTCTGGGTGACGTAGATCGTGCCCGGTCCCGGGAACTCGGTGCCGAGCACGGTGGAGATGAGCGCGCCGCCCCACATGCCGTGCGCGATCACCTCGTGGAACATGGAGGAGTGCGCGTATTCGGGATCGACGTGCGCCGGATTCACGTCGCCCGACATGATGGCGAAGAGCTGGATGTCCTCCGGCCGCAGCGTGCGCGTCAGCGTCGCGCTGTCGCCGACCTTGATCTCATCGTAGGTGCGGTTCTCGATGAAGGCGGCCGGCATCCTGCCAGTCTACTTCAGGCGCGTCGCCTCGATCGTCGCCTTCGCGCCGAACCCCACCGTCACCGGTAACGAGACGTGGTGGCCCCGCGTGGTGATGTTGTCGTCGTGCACGGCGAAGCCGAAGTTGTAGGCCTTGCCTTCGGTCAGCGCCTTGTCGTCCGGGTTCTTCAGGTTGAGCGGCCGCGCCCATACGATGGTCCACGTGCCGTCCTTCCATTCGCCCTTCACCTGGCGGTTGTCGGCGGCCGAGCCCTTGGCGCCGTCCGCCGACACGTAGTACTGCGGCAGCAGGTCGCCCGGCTTCCAGCCCGCGTTCGGGTCGAACGGCACGGCGTTGTTGCCGGGAAGCAGGATGCCGCCGTTCTGCGGCCGGTCGGTGTCGCTGAAGCCTTTGCGTCCGGCCTTCGCCGCGTCGAACATGTAGCGCGGCTGCTTGGTCTTGCCGTCCATGTTGGAGCCGAACGGGTTGGCGCCGGCATCGAAGTTCCTCCAGTCGAGCACGTAGCCGTCGTCGGCCATGCCGACCGGGTTGGAGCGGTGCGCGCGCCACTGGATCAGGTCGAGGAAGCGACCCTCGGCCTTCTGCTTGTTCAGCTCGTCCAGGCTCACGCCCTTGTCCCACGACGCCATCGCGTCGGTGCGCGTAGCGGGAAGGTACTTGCGCACGTCGGCCCTCTTGATCGCCTGGTAATAGGGATTGGCCGCGACCTCGGCGGCGGACGGCTGGCCCGGGTTGTCGCGCTCGCCGTTGTGGCACGTGACCCAGCAGCCCTGCGTGGCGAAGTTCGGCACCGCGCCGTCGTCGATCAGCATCGAGAAGCGGTCTTCGTAGATCGCCGGCTGCTCGCCCTTGTACGCGGGCGCGGACAGGCGCGGCGCGCCGTAGGCCTTCCATTCCTTGCCGTCGAAGCGGTAGTAGGGATAGCCGTCGCCCGC
>DASSPL010000162.1:0-2334 GCA_035699685.1 Burkholderiales bacterium
GCAGAAGCTGGTCGACATCATCGCCGCGCTCGAGCCGACCTTCGGCGCCATCAACCTCGAGGACATCAAGGCGCCGGAATGCTTCGTGGTGGAGCGCGCGCTGCGCAAGCGCATGAAGATCCCGGTGTTCCACGACGACCAGCACGGCACCGCCATCACCGTCGGCGCGGCGGTCTACAACGGCCTGAGAGTCGTGAACAAGAAGATCGGGGAGGTGAAGCTGGTCGTCTCCGGCGCCGGCGCCGCGGCGCTCGCCTGCCTGGATCTGCTGCAGAACCTGGGGCTGCCGCTCGCCAACATCACCGTCACCGACATCAAGGGCGTGGTGTACAAGGGCCGGCGCGAGTTGATGGACCCGGACAAGGAGCGCTACGCCAAGGACACGCGCGCGCGCACCCTCGACGAGGTGATCGCCGGCGCCGACGTGTTCCTCGGCCTTTCCGCCGGCGGCGTGCTCAAGGCCGCCATGGTGAAGAAGATGGCCGAGCGGCCGCTGATCCTCGCGCTCGCCAACCCCGAGCCCGAGATCCTTCCCGAGGAAGCGAAGGCGGCGAGGCCCGACTGCGTGATCGCGACCGGCCGCTCCGACTACCCGAACCAGGTGAACAACGTGCTGTGCTTCCCGTTCATCTTCCGCGGGGCGCTCGACGTCGGCGCCACCACCATCACCACCGAGATGGAGCTCGCCGCGGTGCGCGCCATCGCCGAGCTCGCGCAGGCCGAGACGTCGGAGCAGGTGGCGCTCGCCTACGGCATCGAGTCGATCAGCTTCGGTCCCGACTACATCATCCCGCGGCCGTTCGACCCGCGCCTCATCGCGCGCGTCGCGCCGGCGGTCGCCAGGGCGGCGATGGACTCCGGCGTGGCGACGCGGCCGATCGCCGACCTCGACACCTACACGCAGTCGCTGCAGCAGTTCGTCTACCAGTCCGGCATCATCATGAAGCCGCTGTTCACGGCGGCGAAGGCGGCGCCGCGGCGCGTGGTGTACGCCGAGGGCGAGGACGAGCGCGTGCTGCGCGCGGCGCAGATCGTGGTGGACGAGGGCCTGGCGAAGCCGATCCTCGTCGGCCGGCCGCAGGTGATCGAGCAGCGCCTCGAGCGCCTCGGCCTGCGCGTGCGCCCCGGCAATGGCTTCGATCTCGTCAACCCGGAGTTCGATCCGCGCTACCGCGACTACTGGAGCACCTACCAGCAGCTCACCGAGCGCAAGGGCGTCTCCCCCGAGTACGCGCGCATCGAGATGCGCCGCAACACGACGCTGATCGGCACCATGATGGTGTACAAGCAGGAAGCCGACGCCATGCTGTGCGGCACGCTCGGCATGTTCGCCGAGCACATGCGCTACATCGACCAGGTCATCGGCCTGCGCGCCGGGGTGCGGCGCTACGCGGCGATGAACGCGCTGATCCTGCCGGCGCGCACGGTGTTCATCTGCGACACGTACGTGAACCCCGACCCCGATGCCGACGAGATCGTCGACATCACGCTGCTCGCCGCCGACGAGGTGAAGCGCTTCGGCATCGCGCCCAAGGTGGCGCTGCTGTCGGCCTCCAACTTCGGCTCGGTAGACGTGGCCTCGGCGCGCAAGATGCGCCACGCGCTCGAGGTGATCCGCGCCCGCGCCCCCGAGCTGGAGATCGAGGGCGAGATGCACGGCGACGCGGCGCTCTCCGAGGAGATCCGGCTCAAGGTGTTCCCGCGCACGCGCCTGCGCGGCGAGGTCAACCTGCTGGTCATGCCGACCCTCGACGCGGCCAACATTTCTTTCAATCTCTTGAAGACGGCGAGCGGCGGCGGCGTCACCATCGGTCCCATGCTGCTCGGCGCCGCGCGTCCCGTGCACGTCCTCACGCCCTCGGCCACCGTGCGCCGCATCGTCAACATGACCGCGCTGGCGGTGGCCGACGCCAACGCCCCGCGCGGCCAGGAGAGCCTCTTCTAGTGGAGAAGGCCACGGCCACCGTGTCGCCCTTCCCGGCGAGCCGGGTGCGGCCGCGGGCCGGGCTGGTGCTCACCGGCGGCGGCGCGCGCGCCGCCTACCAGGTGGGGGTGGTGAAGGCGGTGCGCGACCTGCTCGGCAGCCCGAAGAAGAATCCGTTCCCGATCCTGTGCGGCACCTCGGCCGGCGCCATCAACGCGGTGAGCCTCGGCGTGTTCGCCGACGACTTCTCGCGCGGGGTGGCCAACCTGATCGAGGTGTGGGAGCACATGCGCTGCCACCACATCTACCGCACCGATGCGTGGCACATCATCCGCAGCGGCGCGCAGTGGCTGGCGGCGATGATGCTCATCCGGCGCAACTCGCCGGTATCGCTGCTCGACAACACGCCG
>DASSPL010000163.1:0-16738 GCA_035699685.1 Burkholderiales bacterium
GCACGTCGACGGATTCATAGGTGAGCTGCGGCGTTCCCATCGGCTCCTCCTGTTACGGGTATATGCCCGTAGTTGGTCAAAAAAAGCTAGCGCAGGGCCTCCACCTGTCCAAGCAGCTCGAACAGCTTCGCCGCGCCGTCGGCTCCCAGCGTGCGCTCGACTTTCTGTTGTGCGCGCTGCCAGCACGGCAACGCCTTCTCGAGCGTCGTGGCCCCCTTGGCGGTGAGCTCTACGGAGCGCTCGCGAAGGTCGTCGCCTTCGCTCAGGGCCACCAGTCCGCGGCGCTTCAGCACCAAGAGGTTGCGTCCGAGGGTCGACCGATCGAGCGCCATTTCCTTTGCCAGGGCGGAGATGCTGACCGGCTGCAGCCGGTGCACATTCCTCAGCTCGGAGAACTGGGTGATCTTGAGCTTCACCGGCCGCAGCGCGGCGTCATACACGGCCGTAAGCGCGCGCGACGCGCGGCGGGCTCGGATGCAGGCACAGGGCGAAGGCACGCTCATGCGGGTATATACCTGCATCTTAGCGCCTGGTAGCTGGAACGTCTCGAGCTTATTCGACCCTGACGTTCGGCGGCAGCGCGGCGGTTTCGTGCCACGCGTCGAGCATGCCGGCGATGTCGAAGCCGCTGAACAGGCGCCCCTTCAGGTAGGACACCCCCGGGGTGGCATGGACCGCGCCCGCCGGTCCGTGGATGACGACCGGCGCGCGGCAGAACCACTCGCCGCCGCGAACGCGCACGAAGGCTTCGCGCAACTTGTGCTCCATCCCTCCAAGTGTCGACGAAGAATCCATCGCCATGTAGCCGGGTCCGCACGGCGTTTCGCACCGGATAGTCCGAACTGCATAGGCCCATGCCGCCGGAAGCGTCGCTTCGAGGTGACGGCCATGGGGGGGTCCCGGATATTTTGGCGCGCAACACGGAGACCCCCAAATGCGTCGAGTAAATCTGCTTGCTTGTTCCCTGGTCGTCGGACTCGCTGCCTGCGGCGGCGGCGGTGGAGGAGGCGGCGGCGGCCCGAGCACGGGCGCCAGCGCCCCCAATTCCTTTCCGCCGCAGACGCCCCTGGTCTATTCCGGCGTGACCACGGCCGCGGCGCTCACCGGGACCAACGCCGGCTTGATCGCTTCGAATGTCATCGGCGCGGGCGATGCCGTCACCGCCACGGGCCTCGTGACCGGGGTTTCCATGCACAGCCAGGTCGGCCCCGCGGTCGATCCGCAGCCGACCGGCATCAGCGGTTTCTCGCGGCGCCTGGGCGCCGTGGTGCGCGATGCCATGCCGCGCCTGCCGGACAGCGATGCGCTGGCGGGCGCCGCCGTCGACTTCACCACCGCCTGCAGCGGTGGCGGCTCGGTGCGCATGTTCGGCAGCACCTCGGACACGAACGGCACCGGCACCGTCAATTTCCATTACAACGCCTGCCGCATCGGCATGGACACCATCAACGGCCCGGCCACGCTGCGCATCGATAGCCGCTCCGGCGGCGCGAGCGGCCTGATCACCGACGCCACCCTGACGTTCGTCCGCGTGGCCTTCACCGGCCCCGGCGTCAACACTGAGCTCACCGGGTCCCTGCGTGCGCAGGTCGCGGCCGGCAGCAGCAGCGCCACCGAGACGCTGACGCAGAACATGGTCATGCAGAACAACCTCACCGGACGCATGCTGCAGACGCAGAACCTGCGCGTGGTCAACGTGTACGACGATATCGACTCGCCGAGCTTCATGACCCAGTCGATCACCGGCCGCGTGTTCGACAGCGTCGCGGGCTACGTCGACGTCACCACCAGCACGGTGCCCTTCACGGCGCCGTGGGGGCCGCTCTACTTCGCGGTGGTGTCGCAGTCGTTCCCCGACTGGGGCCAGATCAACCTCGCCGGTGCGACGAGCAGCGTGCGCGTGACCTCGCTCGGCAACGCCCTGGCGAAGGTCGAGGTGGACGCCAACAACGACGGCACCGTCGACCAGACCGCGCGCATGCGCTGGGTCGACCTCGGCACCGCCGTCGGCGCGGACCTGGCCGACAACGACGGCGACGGCATGCACAACAGCTACGAGACGGCGAAGGGATTGAACCCGAACGTTGCCAACGCGGGCGACGACAACGACGGCGACGGCTACAGCAACCTGACCGAGTACAACACCGGCAGCGAGCCGGGGAGCTCGGGCTCGGTGCCGGGGCCGGTGCGCCACCTCTGGGTGACCGGCGTGCGCGACCTCGCGGTCGACAGCACCGGGCTGCTCATCAACGTCTTCACCGGGCCGACCGGCGAGGGCGTGGCGCTCGATCCCGCCACCCGCGAGCTGGGCGCGACGTTCTCGGGCGTCACCGAGCCGGGCGGCAGCAGCAACCTGACGACGGCTCCCGACGCGCAGGGCCGCACCTTCACGCTCAGCCCGACCGCCGACCCGCGGACGTGGACGCTCACCTCCAGCACCGGCACGAGCTTCACCATCAACAACGTCGCCGGAGCGAGCCCGGGCAGCCTGATCCGTTACGGCGCGCGCGGCATCGCCTTCCGCACGGTGGGCACCTCCGGGCCCGGCTATGTCTACATGGTCGAGTCGCCGGCGCTGATTCCGTAGCGAACGCGAAGCACCTCGACCCGCTGCGGGCGGCTAGAATGGCGCCCGCAGCGTCGTTCTTGCCTGCAGGAAAACCGTGAGCGCGTACCACATCGATCGTCCCCGCAGGAAGCTGCCGGTAGCCGCCGCAGTGCTGGTGCTGGCCGTCGTCGGCCTGGTGGCCGCCCTGGTCTACTTCTGGCCGCGGCTCGAGTCGAAGCCGCCGCGCATCCAGCTCAAGCCCGACGGCGACACGGTCGGCGTGGCGCCGATCGAGATCGGCATCGCCGACGCCGAGGCCGGCCTGAAGTCGCTCAGCGTCACGCTGACGGCCGGCGGCAAGGAGACCTCGCTCGCCGCCGAGCAGTTCGCCACGCCGGTGAAGGAGAAGAGCGTCACGGTGGCGCTCGCCAAGGTGCCGGGCATCAAGGAAGGCCCAGCGACGCTGCGCATCGTGGCGCGCGACGCGTCGATGTTCCGCGGCAACGAGACCGTGGTCGAGAAGAAGCTGACCCTAGACCTGACGCCGCCCGACGTGCAGCTGATCGCCGATGACCGCTACATCAACTTCGGCGGCGCGGGCGCCATCGTCTACACCGTGTCCGCCGACACCGCGTCGAGCGGCGTGCGCATCGGCGACTACTTCTTCCCCGGCTTCAAGGGACCGGTCAAGGACAAGCCCGACCACCTGTTCGCGCTGTTCGCGCATCCCTACGACGCCCAGCCGAACGCGAGGGCGGTGCTGGTCGCCACCGACAAGGCCGGCAACAAGCGCGAGCTGCCGCTCGTCTACGAGCTGAAGAACGTCAAGTACCGCAAGAGCACCATCGCGCTGTCCGACAGTTTCCTGCAGAGCAAGGTGGTGCCGCTGGTGCAGGACGTGGCCACCCGGCAGGCGAGCGCGAAGGAGATCTTCGTCGCCGTCAACAAGAAGCTGCGCAAGGAGAACGAGGACAAGATCACGGAGATCACGCGGCAGCTCTCGCCGAAGCTGCTGTGGCAGGGCGCCTTCGTGCAGCTCAGCAACTCCAAGGTCGAGGCGAACTTCGCCGACCAGCGCACCTACACGTACAACAACGAGCCGGTCGACACCGCCTACCACCTGGGCTACGACCTGTCGGTCACCAAGCAGTATCCGGTCGAGGCCGCCAACAGCGGCGCGGTCGCCTTCGTCGGCAACCTCGGCATCTACGGCAACACCGTGATCCTCGACCACGGCCTGGGCCTGTTCACGCTCTATTCGCACCTGAGCTCCACCGACGTGAAGGCCGGCGACGCGGTGAAGCAGAAGCAGGTCCTCGGCCGCACCGGCGAGACCGGCCTCGCCGCCGGCGACCACCTGCACTATGGCGTCTACCTGAACGGCGTCGCGGTGCTGCCGGTGGAATGGTGGGACGCGAAATGGATCGCCGACAACATCGAGCCCAAGCTCGAGGGACGCACGGGAGAAGAGATTGCCGTTTCGCAGCAGCCCAAGACCCGCAAGCGCCGCCGCTAGGTGAGCCGCGCGCATGTGCTGCTGTGGACCGACTCCACCGCGGCCTACCTCGATGCCATAAAGAGCGCCGGCCTCGCCGATCGCGTGGCGGTCGAGACGCTGCCGCGCAGCGAGAAGCCGTCGGCCGGGCAGCTCGCGCGCACCGAGGCGCTGATGGCCTACGCGGTGCCGCCGGGCGTGCTGTCCCGCATGCCGAAGCTGCGCTGGGTGCAGGCGATGACGGCGGGCGTCGAAGGCTGACTGTCGCTGCCCGACCTGCCGGCCGGCCTGGCGCTCACCTGCGCGCGCGGCACGCACGAGGAATCGATGCCGGAGAACATCCTCGCCGCGCTGTTCTACGTCGCCAAGCCGTTCGCGGCGGCGGTCGAGAACCAGAAGCGCGGCAAGTGGGTGCGCACCATAGCCGAGCCGCTGACCGGCAAGACGCTCGGCATCCTCGGGCTCGGCGTCATCGGCCAGCATGTCGCGCGCATCGCCGCATCGCTCGGCATGCGCGTGATCGGCACGCGGCGCCGGCCGCAGCCGAGCGACGTGGCCGAGATCCTGCCCACCGAGCGCGTGCTGGCCGAGTCGGACTTCGTCGTGCTCCTCCTGCCGGCGACGGCCGAGACCGATAACTTCATGAACGCCGCGCGCCTGGCGATGATGAAGCCCACCGCGTGGCTGCTCAACTTCGGCCGCGGGCACCTGATCAAGGACGACGACCTGGTCGCGGCGGTGAAGGCGAAGAAGATCGCCGGCGCCATGCTCGACGTGTACCGGGAGGAGCCGCTCCCGGCCGCTCATCCCTTCTGGACCACCGACGGCATCGTCGTGCTGCCGCACATCGGCGGGCTGCATCCGCAGCGCGACCGCTTCGTGGCCAAGCTCTTCGTCGACAACCTCGGCCGCTTCCTCGACGGCAAACCGCTGCGTGAGCTGGTCGACCGCAAGGTAGGCTACTGATGATCAAAGCCCTGTTCATTGCCGCAGTCCTCGCTCTCTGCGGCGCAGCCGCGGCGCAGAACTATCCGGCCAAGCCTATCCGCCTGCTGACGCCTTATTCGCCCGGCGGCGGCGCCGACTGGGTGGCGCGCTTCACCACCGACCGCCTGGCGCAGGCGCTCGGGCAGCCGTTCGTCATCGAGCCGCGCCCCGGCGCCGGGGGCAACATCGCCGCCGAGACCGTGGTGCGCGCGCCCGCCGACGGCTACACGCTGCTCTTCGCCACGCCGCTCCTGCCGATCAACGCCGCGCTCTACCGCAAGCTGTCGTTCGATTCGGCGAAGGACCTCACGCTGGTCGGCGTCGCCGGAACGGGTCCCTACGTGCTGTATGTGACCGGAGCGCTGCCGGTGAAGAACGCCGGCGAGCTGGTCGCGCTGGCGAAAGCCAAGCCGAAGGAGATCAATTACGCCTCGCTCGGCATCGGCACCGGCCCGCACCTCGGCGGCGTGCTGCTCGGCCTTGCCGGCGGCGCCGAGTTCACGCACGTGCCGTACAAGGGCTTCGGCCAGGCGCTGCCCGATCTCGTCTCGGGGCAGGTGCACTTTTCGCTCAACGCGATCGGCGTCGCCGACGCGTTCCTCAAGACCGGCCAGGTGAAGATGCTCGGCTTCACCTCGCTCGAGCGCCTGAAGGGCTACCCCGACGTGCCGACGGTGTCGGAGAGCGTGCCGGGCTACGAGGTGCTCGGCTGGTACGGATTCGCCGTGCCCGCCGGCACGCCGCGGCCGGTCGTCGAGCGCCTGAACGCCGAGATCGCCAAGGTGACGCGCTCGGCGGAGTTCGCCGAGCAGTTCCAGAAGCGCGCGCTGGTCGCGCAGAGCTACAGCCTGGACGAGGCGCGGCAGTTCTTCGGCCGCGAGGCCGAGCGCTGGGCCCGCGCGGTCAAGGCCTCGGGCGCGCGCATCGACGAGTAACCGCCGCTCGTTGATCGCCCAGCATCGCGCCGCCGCGGCGCTCATCGCGGCGAGCGTCAACCTGCCCTTCGGCACGCTGTACGCCTTCAGCGTGTTCCTCAAGCCGATGGAGTCGCTGCTCGGCGCCTCGCGCGCCGAGATGAGCTTCGTCTTCGGCCTCGCCACGGTCACGCTCACCGTCGGCATGAATGTCGCCTCGCAGCTCTACCGGCGGCTGCCGGCGCCGCTCCTTGCCGTCGCCTGCGCGCTGGCGAGCGGCGCGGGGCTGTGGCTCGCCGCCTCGGCGACCAGCTTCGCCCAGTTCGCGCTCGGCTACGGCGTGCTGTTCGGCCCGGGCGCGGGCGTGCTCTTCATCCTCGCGCAGCAGGCCGTCAACCAGACCGTCGTCTCGCGTCGCGGCCTGGCCAACGGCTATGTCGTCAGCCTCTATCCGCTCGGCGCCATGCTCGGCGCGCCGATCCTCGGCTGGGCGATCGGCGCTTTCGGCGTGCGCGCGGCGCTCGCCGGGCTCGCGGTGGTGCTGATCGCCGCCGGCGCGGTGTTCGCGCTGCTGATCGGCGCGGCGGCGATCCGCATGGTGGACGAGACGTCGAGCGCCGCGGAAGGCCGGCTCGGGCGCGAGTTCTACCTGCTGACGGGCGTGTTCTTCCTTGCCGCCGCCGCCGGCCTCATGGTGCTCAGCCAGGCGGCGGCCATCGTGCAGGCCTACGGCGGCGCGGGCGCGCTCGCCGTAGGCGCGACCACCTTCATCACCGGCGCCGTCGGCGGCGCGCGCATCGCCGGCGGCTGGCTGGTCGACCACTTCTCCGCGCGCCGCGTCGGCGTCGGCGCGCATCTCTGCTCGCTTGCAGGCGCCTTGACGTTGAGCCTGTTTCCATCTCCGGTTACGTCGGCCATCGCGCTCGCCCTCATCGGCATCGGCTACGGCATCGTCTCGGGCCTCACGGCGGGCGCCATCGCGCAGTACTGGCACAAGAACCAGTTCGGCCTGGTCGCCGGCCGCCTCTACATCGCCTGGTGCGCGGCCGCGATCAGCCTGCCGGTGCTCGCCGGCGCGCTCTTCGACCGCAGCGGCAGCTACGCCGCGGCGCTGTGGATCGCGGCCGGCGTCAACGTCGCCGGCATGCTCGTCGCCCGCGCGCTTCCGGTGCGGAGGGAGAAGTAGGGCTCAGCCGGCCGCCAGCTGCGGCTTGCAGTGCAGGGCGCGAGCGCCTAAGCTTCGGCCGGTCAGACCAAAAGAAGAAGAAGCCCATGAGAAAAGCAACGCTCGCCCTGCTGCTCGCCGCCACCGCCGGCTGCGCCACGCCGGAGATCGCCACCCTCGCCACGATGACGCTCACCAACGAGCAGGGCCATGTGATCGGCCGCCGCCACATCGTGCAGAACCGCGACACGCGCGAGACCTGGTCGAACTACACGCTGTTCACGCCGGTCGCCAACCCGCGCGGCGAGGTGATCGCCTATGAGGAGCAGGTGAGCGACGGCACCATCCGCTACGGCCTGAACGGCCGCAAGATCGGCGGCAGCCTGAAGGACCTGCGCAGCGGCTCGAGCTTCGGCCTGGTGCTGCAGCAACCCTAGCTACTCTCGGTAGCGTAGGCCGGGCGAGCCATGCGGTGCGGCACCGGGCTTGCACAGGAACCGGCATGTTCACCGATCGCGATTTCTACAAGTCGGTCCTCGCCGGAGCGGTCGAGGATCTCGGCGTCGAGGCGCTCGCCGCGATCCTCAACGTCTCCGCGGTCGAGCTCGACAGCTGGGCGCAGGGCCGCACGCGGCCGCCGGCCCGGCTTCTCCTGCAGGTCATTGATTTGATGTGGCCTCAGGAGGCGTCGCCCCCCACCTCCTGATCGCGCGCCGCCGGGTGAATATTGCCCGGCGCAGGAACTTTGTCACGGATCGGGGTAGATTCGCCGCCGTGAGGGAGTCCCCGCTTCGCGACGCGCTGCGGCGCATCCAGGACATCGTGCTCGAGTCGAGCGGCGCGCCGCTCGGCGGCGAGCACGAGAAGCGCGTCATGCACGTGCTCTCGGGCCTGGTCGGCGAGCGCTCACGCGCGCCGACGGTGGAAAGCTTCTCGGCGCGCGAGATCACCATCCTGGTCGCCGACCTGCGCGGATTTACCGCGCTGTCGGCGGCGCATCCGGCCGGCGTGGTGCTCGAGGTGCTGAACCGCTGCTTCGTCACGACCAGCGAGTCGATCGTGCGCCACCACGGCACCATCGACAAGTTCGCCGGCGACTCGATCATGGCGATCTTCTCCGGCCCGGCGCAGGCGCGCGACGCGCTCACCTGCGCGGTGGAGATGCAGATCGCGATGCACGAGCTGAACGCGAGCCACCGCAAGCGCCAGCTGCCGGAGCTCTACATGGGCATCGGCGTCAACACCGGGCACGTGATGGCCGGGCTGGTCGGCTCCGAGCTCTATTCCGCCTACGCGCTGATCGGCGAGGACGTGAGCCTCACCTCGCGCATCGAGGCCTTCAGCCTGCGCGGGCAGGTGCTGATGAGCGAGTCCACCTTCGGCCTGTCGGGCGGCTTCGTCACCACCGCCGACGCGATGGAGGTCTACGTCAAGGGCAAGAGCGGGCGCATGCAGCTGCGCGAGGTGGTCGGCATTCCGTCCCTCGGCCTCACGGTGCCGCGGCAGGAAGTGCGCCGCAGCCCGCGCATCGCGGTCCAGCTGCCGTTCTCGTTCCAGCGCGTGGAGCGCAAGATCGTCGTCCCCGAGCGCATCCCCGGCACCATCCTCGACGTCGGCTACCACGGCGTGCTGGCGGACCTGCGCCGCGAGGTGCCGCTGCACTCCGAGATCAAGCTCGGCTTCGACCTGCCGCTCGTCGCCCACCACGCCGAGGACATCTACGCCCGCGTGGTCAAGCGCGCCAACGGCAAGGGCCGCCACGTCGCCGGCCTCGAATTCACCTCGCTCAGCCCCGAGAGCAACAGCAAGCTGCAGCTCTTCGTGCAGATGCTGCTGCAGGGCCACGAAGTCAACTGACCCCAGCTTTCAAACGGTCATCAATTACGTACCGGGTACGGAATTCTTGAGCGTCTCGAGCTCCTGATAGACCTGAGGTGAGATCACGACCGCGTCGCGCTGGAGCGCGGCGCTGCGGCTGCCGCGCTCGCCGGGCATGAGGATGTCGTCGCCGGGCAGCTTCCGCAGATCGGCTGCGAGCCGCTCGATTTCCTTCTTGAAGAAAGACAAGGGAGCGAAGCGGGCGATATCGATCGCGATCACGAGGCCGTTCTGCCTGTGGCGCTTCGAATCCGGCGTCTGCTCGAGCGCCTCGGCGAGGATCGGATTGGCGGTGAGGAAGCTCGCCAGGCACTCGGCCATGAAGGCGAGGCCGGAGCCTTTCGCGCCGCCGAGCGGCAGCGGGATCGACGCGGCCTGCGGGTCGGTGGTCGGCGTGCCGTCGGCGGCGAGGGCGACGCCTTCGGGCAGCGCCTGGCCCGAGCGGCGCGCCTGCGCGAGCGCGCCCATCGAGATCATGCTGGAGGCCATGTCGAGCGCGAAGGGCTCGTCCTCGCCCGGGACGGCGATCGACAGCGGCGCGGTCGACACGCCGGCGGCGCGCGCGCCGTGGTACGCCATGAGCGGCGACGAGGCGGCGAGCGCGATGGCGGCGTAGCCTTCGCGCGCCGCGGACTGCGTGTAGTAGCCGAGCGCGGCGGTGTGCGTGGTGTCCTTGACCAGCGCGAGGCCGATGCCCATGCCCTTCGCCTTGTCGCAGGCGGCGCGCGCGGCATGGCTCATCGCGATCGGGCCCGCGGCCCGGTCGGCATCCAGCACGATCGCCCCGGGCGTCTCGTTGAGGGTTCTTGTCCGTGGACGCGGGTTGAGGTCACCCTTGCCGATGAGCCGCACGTACTGCGGCACGCGCATCACGCCATGCGATCCCATGCCGCGCAGGTCGGCCCAGACGAGGACGTCGGCGGTAAGCGCGGCGTGCGCCTCGCTCATCCCCCGGCGCTGGAAGATCGAGCCGACCAGCGCGCGCAGCGCCTGCTGTGGAATCTGCAATATGCCGCTCTCGCTCACGCGTGCGAGCATAAATCATGCGCTGGCTCGACTTCTTCAGGCGAAAACCCGGCCGCTTCGTCCAGCGCATCTACGCGACGCGCGGCGGCACGCGCTTCTACAAGCTCTACATCCCCGGCTGCTATCGCGGCCAGGCGCTGCCGCTCGTCGTCATGCTGCACGGCTGCCGCCAGACGCCGGACGACTTCGCCGCCGGCACGCGCATGAACGAGCTCGCCGAGCGCTCCGGCGTGCTGGTCGTCTATCCGGCGCAGGCCTGGCGCGCCAACGTCGAGCGCTGCTGGAACTGGTTCCGCGAAAAGGACCAGGCGCGCGACGCCGGCGAGCCGGCGATCATCGCCGGCATCACGCGGCAGGTGATCCGGCGCTACCGGGCGGATCCGCGGCGCGTCTACGTCGCCGGCCTGTCGGCGGGCGGCTCGATGGCGGCGATCATGGCCGCCACCTATCCGGAGCTGTATGCCGCGGTCGGCATCCATTCCGGGCTTCCCTATGGCGCGGCGCGCGGCGCCGCGACGGCCGCGACGGCGATGCGCTGGAAGCGCGTCGGCGCCGCCGCGGCGCTGCCGCCGATTCCGACCATCGTGTTCCACGGCGACTGCGACGGCACGGTCCACCCGAGCAACGGCGACTACGCCATCGCCGGCCGCACCGTGACGGCCGAGGCGGGCGGGCGGCGCTATACGCGCACCACGCAGAAGGGCTTCGAGCACTGGCTGGTCCACGGCGC
This sequence comes from Burkholderiales bacterium, assembly GCA_035699685.1. Lineage (GTDB taxonomy): Bacteria > Pseudomonadota > Gammaproteobacteria > Burkholderiales > SG8-39 > SCGC-AG-212-J23. The sequence goes on from DASSPL010000163.1 coordinate 10,744, forward strand.
CGGCCACGCCTGGTCCGGCGGCAACGGCACCGCGCCCTACGCCGACGGCAAGGGCCCCGACGCGTCGCGCGAGATGCTGCGCTTCTTCCTGCTCGCCTAGAAAGTGTAATTCAGGCCGACGCCGACCGCCTTCACGGTCACGTCCAGGCCGCCGCTCAGGCCCGAGACCTCGAGGTTCTTCTTCGTGTACTGCGTCCAGTCGATCGACAGGGCGAGCTGCGGCGTGAATTTGTACTGCGCGCCGATCCCGTACGAGATATCCGACGACGACTGCGTGCCGGCGAGGACGCCCCTGAATTCATGGCTCGAGCTCGCGAAGCCGATGAGCGCGTAGAGGTCGACCGGCCCGATCTGGTGGTGCGGCTTGGCGAACAGGGCTGCCACGCCGGTTTCGACCTTGTTGACTCCGCCCTCGGTGCTGAACGTCTCATCCCGCGGCAGGATCAGCTGCAGCTCGATGTCGAGCCACGGCAGCACGTGCGCGCCGCCCTTCAGGCGCAGCGACGTCGCCTTGGCGGTGCCGCTGATGATCGGCGGCACGCCGGTCTTGTCGTCGACCTTGGTTTCCAGGCTGACGATGTCGGCGCCGGCGTACCAGGACAGCTGCTGGCCGCTCGCCGCGCCCGTGAAGACGGCCAGGCAGAAGCCCATGCCGCCGAGCAGGCTCTTCATCGCGTTCATCGTTTCTCCCCGAGTATTGGATGCAGCGGGGGAGTTTGCCAGAGCCGGCTGCGGCCTGCCCATCGCTTGCGCGGGCGAGTGCGGAATAATGACGCATGCGCCTGGGCTTCTTCACCATGCCGCTCCATCCACGCAGCCGCCACCCGGCGGTCACGCTGCAGGAGGATCGCGCGGCGATCCTCCTCGCCGACCGGCTCGGCTTCCACGACGCCTTCGTCGGCGAGCACCTCACCGATCCCGAGGAGAACGTCACCAACAGCTTCATCTTCCTCGCCACGCTGATCTCCGAGACGAAGTCGATCCGGCTCGCCACCGGCACGTCGAACCTGTCGCACAGCCATCCGGCGCTGGTGGCCGCGCACGCGGCGATGTTCGACCACCTGGCGAAGGGACGCTTCATCTTCGGCGTGAGCCCGGGCGCGCTCTCCTCGGACGCCGAGGCCCTGGGAATCCTGGGCGAGGACCGCAACCGCCTGTTCGCCGAGGCGATCGACGTGATCCTCGCCATCTGGGAGCGCGAGCCGCCGTACGACATCGACTTCCCCGGCAACCGCTTCAAGGTGTCGACCGCCACGACGCAGGTGCCGAACGTCGGCCGCGGCGCCATGTACAAGCCCTACCAGAGGCCGCGGCCGGAGATCGTCGGCACCGTCGTCGCGCCGCACTCGAAGGGCGTGATCGCGATGGGCGAGCGCGATTTCCATCCGCTGTCGGCGAACTTCCTGCTGCCGCACTGGCTGCCGAGCCACTGGGCCAACTACTGCGCCGGCAAGGCGAAGGTGGGCAAGACCCCGGAAAGCAGCGAGTGGCGCGTCGCCCGCACCATCTTCGTGGCCGATGACCAGAAGACCGCCGAGCGCTACGCCCGCACGGACCCGGCGAGCCCCTACCGCTACTACTGGGACAAGCTGCGCGCCAACATGATGCGCGCGAAGCGCCACGTCATCTTCAAGAAGCACGAGGCCGAGGACGACAGCGCCGTGACCGTCGAGCGCCTGCTCGATGAGCTCGTGATCTGCGGCACGCCGGACAAGGTGGCCGATGAAATTCTCGAGTTGAGAGACCGGGCGGGGCCGTTCGGTGAAATCGTCTATGCGGGGATGGACTGGGTCGACGAGCGCCTCGCGCGGCGCTCGATGGAGCTGATGGCCGAGCAGGTCATGCCCCGCATCAAATAAATGGGGTCAGATCAACATTTCCGGATGGAAAGGCAAAAGTCTTTATCGCTTTGCCCGCAAATGTTGATCTGACCCCATTTATTGGAGGGCTCGATACAGGAACGGCAGGCTGACATCCAGGCGGTAGTCGATGTCGGAGTGGTTGTCGTCGAACTCCTCGTAGCGATGCTTGATGCCTGCCGCGCTTAGCCGCTGCGACAGGAGGCGCGTGCCGTAGTGGATGTGGTACTGGTCGCGCCAGCCGCAGTCGATGTAGATGCCGCGCAAGGTCCGCAGGTTCTTCGCGTGGCGCTGGACGAGGTTGACCGGGTCGTGCGCGCGCCACTTCGCCCAGCGGCCGGTGGGCGCGCCGGTGTCGAGGTGGAACGGCACGCGGAAGCCGTTCGGCGCGCGCGGGTCGGGGTCGTAGCTCGCGGCCATGCAGAGGTTCATGATGGCGTGGACCTCCTTGCCGCTCACCTTGTGCTTCTTCCAGAAGTGCTCGAGGAAGCGGCGGATGCGGCCGTCGTCGATGCCGTCCTGCAGACGCTTTCCCGGCGAGCGGGGGCGGTACCGGGCCAGCTCATCGAGCGTGTTCGGCCAGTCCGGCGCGTAGACGAACTCGAAGTAGGAGTCGCCGGAATGGTTGGCGATCGCGCCCCAGTACCGGGCGTACTTCATGCCGTGGATCATCGCGCCGTAGCCGCCGGAGGACTTGCCGAAGCAGCCGCGGTGCTCGCGCGCGGCCAAGGTGCGGAACTCGCGGTCGACGAACGGGACGAGCTCGCGCGTCAGGTAATCGGCGTAGTCGCCGATGGCGGAGGAGTTGATGTACTGGTTGCCGCCGAGCGCGGTGAAGCAGTCGGGGAAGACGAGGATCGCCGGCCCCATCTTGCCGTCGCGGACGAGGCGCGCGGCGCGCTCCGGCAGGTTCTCGCCGAAGTTCTTCCAGTTGAGGTGGCCGGGGCCCGAGCCGGTGAAGCCGGCCAGGTCGTAGAGCACCGGGAAGCGGCGCCGGCCGGGGGCGTCGTACTGCGGCGGCAGCCAGACGTGCAGCTTGCGCACGTGCGGGTCGCCGAGGGGGTTGTGCCGCAGGACGCGGGAAACGTGCTCCAGCACCACCACCGTGCCGGCGGGGCCTTTCGGGCGCTTGATGGCCATGGGAGGTGAATATTGCACATCCGGGATGGGGCAGCCGTTACAGCCCGGCCGGGCCCGGCTTGGCGAGACTGGTGCTCATGCGCAAACTCACCCTCGCCCAAATACAAGAAGACGCGGCGCGGCACGGCGGCCGCTGCCTCTCCGAGACCTACGTCGACAGCCTGACGCTGATGGACTGGCAGTGCGCCAAGGGCCATACCTGGCGCGCGGTGGCGCACGCCGTCCGCCAGGGGCACTGGTGCAAGAAGTGCGCGGACGAGCGGCTGCGATTCCCGGCGCAGGCAGTGCACGACGTGGCCGCCGCGCGCGGCGGGAAGTGCCTCAGCCCCTATACCAACAGCCAGGCGAAGCTCGAGTGGCAATGCGGCGCCGGACACCACTGGCACGCCACCTTCAACTCGGTGAAGCAGGGCAGCTGGTGCCCGCACTGCAGGATCGCGCGCCGGCAGGCGAGCGCGAAGCACCCCCGCGTGAACGGCAGCGGCAGCGGCATCGCCCACGCCGTGGCCATGCTCACGCAGTCTTCCTTAACAACGGAGTAAGCGGAAGCGCCACCAGGCACAGCGCCGCCATCACCCAAAACGCCTCCGGCCCGAATCGCGAGTACAGCGTCCCGGAGGCGACCATCACCAGGGCGCTCGCGCCGCCGATGCCGACGGTGGCGTAGAGCGCCTGCGCGGTGCCTTCGAGCCCGCCCGGCACGATGCGCGCGATGATCCGCATGCACGCCAGGTGAAGGAGCGCGAAGGTGATGCCGTGCAGCGGCTGCACCAGCGCGAGCGCCCAGACCTCGGTCGTCAGCGCCATTACCGACCAGCGCACCATGCCGGCCCCGGCCGCCAGGGCAATTGCATTTGCAGAACCCAGTTTGGTGACGAGGCGCGGGCCGACGAAGAAGAACACCACCACCTCCGCGGCGACCGCCAGCGACCACAGCACGCTCGCCGTGCCGGGCGCGATGCCCGCCTCGCGCCAGCGGATCATGGCGAAGGCGTCGTGCATGGCATGGCTGCCGACGATCAGCGCCGCGACCAGCACCAGCAGCCGGAACGCCGGCAGCGCCAGCATCCTGCGGATGCCTCTCGCCCGGGCGGCGCGCTCCGGCGGATGCGGGATCTCCGGCACGCGAGTGGCGGCGATCGACGCGCAGGTGAGCAGCGCGCATTGCAGGACGATGATGATCGCCAGCCCTTCGGAGCTGATCAGGAATCCCGCGGCCAGCGTGCCGACGATGAAAGCGGCCGATCCCGTGCCGCGCACCCAGCCGTACTCGAACGGCCCGCGCAGCGCGAGCGCGTCGGCGAGCACGGTCATGGGGGCGAGCGCCGCGGCTTGTATCACGGCGACGATCAGGAACCCCCGGAAACCGTCGGCGCGCAGATAGCCCAGCGTTGCCACCGCCGCCAGGACGATGCACACCGCGAGCACGCCGCGCAGCACGCCGAAGTAGTCGGCGATGCGGCCGGCGAGCGGCGCGCTCACCAGCCGGGCGAGGGTGCCGGCGGCCAGCAGGATGCCGAGCTCCTGGGCGCCGATGCCGCGCGAGGTGACGAAGGCCGGCAGGAAGGGCGACGCCACCCCGTAGGCCCCGTACATGGCGGCGTACAGGATGACGAACAACGATAATGGGCGCATGAAGATCGAGAAGTTGGAGACGCTGCGGCTCGAAGAATTCCCGAACCTGCTGTGGGTGCGCGTGCACAGCGACGCCGGCATCGCCGGCCTGGGCGAGACGCACCGCGCCGCGCCGAGCGTGGAAGCCTACATCCACGAGTTCATCGCGCCGCGCGTGCTCGGGCAGGACCCGCTCGAGCTCGAGCGGCTGACGCGGAGCCTGACGGGCTATCTGGGTTTCAGGGGATCCGGCGTGGAGACGCGCGCCATCTCGGCGTTCGACATCGCGCTTTGGGACCACTATGCCCGCGTGGTGAACCAGCCGCTCTACCAGGTGCTGGGCGGCGCCTCGCGGCAGTCGATCCGCACCTACAACACCTGCGCCGGCTACCAGTACATCCGCGATACGCGCGGGCAGACCTCCGCCAACTGGGGATTGGGCGGCAAGCCGCAGGGACCGTACGAGGACCTCGACGCGTTTCTCCACCGCGCGGACGAGCTCGCGCAGTCGCTGCTGGAAGAGGGCATCGGCGCGATGAAGATCTGGCCGTTCGACACCTTCGCCGAGCAGACCGAGGGGATGCACATCTCCGGCTCCGATCTGGAGAAGGCCCTGGAGCCGTTCCGGAAAATAAGAAAAGCGGTCGGCAACAAGATGGACGTGATGGTCGAGTTCCACTCGCTCTGGCGCCTGCCGCCGGCGCAGCGCATCGCGCAGGCGCTGGCCGAGTACGACACCTACTGGCACGAGGACCCGATCCGCATGGACAGCCTCGCGCTCCTCAAGCAGTACGCGCCGTACTCGAAGGCGCCGATCTGCGCCTCCGAGATCCTCGCCGGGCGCTGGAGCTTCAAGGACCTGCTCGAGACCGGCGTCGCCGGCATCGTGATGTTCGACCTCGCCTGGTGCGGCGGCATCTCGGAGGCGCGGCGCATCGCCGCGATGGCCGATGCGTGGCAGCTGCCGGTCGCGCCGCACGACTGCACCGGGCCGATCGTGTTCCTCGCGTCGCTGCACTTCTCGATCCACGCGCCGAACGCGCTGGTGCAGGAATCGGTGCGCGCCTTCTACACCGGCTGGTACCGCGAGCTCGTCACGCACGTGCCGCAGCCGGTGATGGGCTTCCTGCAGCGCCCGCCGGGCCCGGGCATTGGCTGTGAGTTGCTGCCCGAAGTCTGGACACGGCCCGACGCGCGCGTGCGCGTCAGTCCAGCCTGACGGCGATGCCCTGCAGCTCCGGCGAAGGCGCCGGATAGCGCCGGAAGACCTGCGGATCATGGCCGGGGATGATGTGTTCCGGCGAGGCGGCGAGGGCGCGCAGGCGGGCATAACCATCGACCATTTCGCCCACGGACCAGACGATCGGGAAGGGCCGCACCTG
>DASSPL010000164.1:0-6121 GCA_035699685.1 Burkholderiales bacterium
CCTTCCGCCAGGCGATGCTCATGTCGCAGGGCGACCTGTCGATCTTCGTGTCGAAGAAGCTGGTCGGCTTCATGACCACGCTCGCGCTGATCCTGCTCTTCTGGCCGCTGATCGCCTGGGCGCTGGCTAGACTTCGCCGAGCTTCTGCTTGAGGCGCGACAGCGTCTCGGGCGTGAGATTGAGGTAGGCGGCGAGCTCCTTCTTCGGGATGCGCCCGGCGAGCTCCGGGTGCTTCCTCTGGAAGCGCAGCAGCCGCCCGGGGGCATCGAGCAGGTGGAGCGTGATGGTGTGCGCCATGACCTCGGACATGAGCCGCATCACCTCGGACTCGAAGCGCAGCTTCACGTCCGGATGCCGCTCGAGGAACTCGGCCCACAGCGGCAGCGGCAGCTCGGCGGTGCGCACCTTGGTGACGGCGACGATGGAGTAGGGCAGCGGGGTGCGCAGCCGCCAGGCGGCGTAGGAGGTGTCCATCTCGGTCTCGGCGGCGAAGCGCAGGATCATCTCGCGGCCGTGCGGGTTCGAGACCACCCGCTTCACCATCCCCTCGAGGATGAAGAACTGCTCCATCTCCTCGTCGCCCTGGCGCACCAGCGGGTCGCCCTTGCGGTAGTCGGCGATGGCGAGCAGCGGCTCGAGCTCGCCCCACTGGGCGCCGGTGAGCGATTGCAGCGACTGGTTCTGCCGCAGCAGCAGCCGGATGCTGTTGCGCTGCGGATGGCTGGAAAGCGCTGTCATGGGGGGCGGATTTTAGTCCCTTGACCTCAGTCAAGGCCGCGCGAGAGGGGCGTTTCCTACCATAGCGTCCCCGCAAGGAGGGTCCATGGGCACCGCCGAACCCCAAGTCGCTACCAGCGCAGAAACGCAGCTCGCCGACGGCTTCCAGCTCGTCATCGACGCCCTGAAGCTGAACGGCCTCGACACGATCTACGCACTGCCGGGCATCCCGATCACCGATCTCACGCGCCGCGCGCAAGGCGCCGGCATGCGCGTGCTTTCCTTCCGCCACGAGCAGAACGCGGGCTACGCGGCCTCGATCGCCGGCTTTCTCACGCAGAAGCCGGGCATCTGCCTCACCGTGTCGGCGCCCGGCTTCCTCAACGGCCTGAACGCGCTGGCGCACGCCACCGTCAACTGCTTCCCGATGATCCTGATCAGCGGCTCGAGCGAGCGCGAGATCGTCGACCTGCAGCAGGGCGACTACGAGGAGATGGACCAGCTCGCCATAGCCAAGCCCGTCGCCAAGGCGGCCTATCGCGTCCTGCACGCCGATGACATCGGCGTCGGCATTGCGCGCGCCATCCGCGCGGCGGTGTCCGGGCGCCCCGGCGGCGTGTACCTCGACCTGCCGGCGAAGCTCTTCGCGCAGGCCATCGACGCCGAGGCGGCGAAGAAGACTCTGATCAAGGTGGTCGACCCGGCGCCGGCGCAGATCCCGGCGCCCGAGGCGCTGAAGCGCGCGCTCGACCTGCTCAAGGGCGCGAAGAGGCCGCTCATCATCCTGGGCAAAGGCGCCGCCTACGCCCAGTGTGATTCCGAAATCAGAAGTCTCATCGAGAAGACCGGCATTCCCTACCTGCCGATGTCGATGGCGAAGGGCCTGCTGCCCGACACGCACGAGCTCTGCGCATCGGCCGCGCGCTCCTTCGTGCTGCCGGGCGCCGACGTGGTGATGCTGATCGGCGCGCGCCTGAACTGGCTGCTGTCGCACGGCAAGGGCAAGACGTGGGGCGGCAAGGGGCCGAAAGACTGGGGCGGCCAGAAGTTCATCCAGATCGACATCTCGCCGCAGGAAGCCGACAGCAACGTGCGCATCGACGCGCCGGTGGTCGGCGACATAGCGTCCTGCGTCAGGGCGATGCTTTCCAGCCTTGGAAGCTTGCCGAAGCCGCCGGCGGAATGGCTGAACGCGGTGGCGGAAAAGAAGAACGGCAACATAGCCAAGATGGCGGAGACGCTGGCGAAGAATCCCGCGCCGATGAATTTCCACAGCGCGCTCAACGTGGTGCGCGACATCATCAAGGCCAACCCCGACGCGATCCTCGTGAACGAAGGGGCCAACGCGCTCGACTTCACGCGCTCGATCGTCGACATGTACAAGCCGAGGAAGCGCATCGACGTCGGCACGTGGGGCATCATGGGCGTCGGCATGGGCTACTGCGTGGCGGCCGCCGTCACCACCCAGCAGCAGGTGATCGCGGTGGAGGGCGACAGCGCCTTCGGCTTCTCCGGCATGGAAGTCGAGACCATCTGCCGCTACAACCTGCCGGTGTGCGTCGTGGTGATGAACAACAACGGCGTGTACAAGGGCACCGACAAGGACCCGACCGGGCGCGACCCGGCGCCGACCGTGTTCGTGAAGAACGCGCGCTACGACAAGCTGATGGAGGCGTTCGGCGGCGTCGGCGTGCAGGCGGCCACGCCGGCGGAGCTGAGGAAGGCGATGGAGGAGGCGATCCGCTCGAAGAAGCCGACCCTCATCAACGCCGTCATCGACGAAACGGCTGGCACCGAGAGCGGCCGCATCACCAGCCTGAACCCGTCGGCCGCGAAGAAGAAATAGCCATGGAAGCTTTGAAAGGCGTACGCATTCTGGACATGACGCATGTCCAGGCCGGTCCCACCTGCAGCCAGCTGCTCGCCTGGATGGGCGCCGACGTGATCAAGTTCGAGAACCCGCAGGGCGACGCGACGCGCGGCCAGCTGCGCGACGTGCCGAACGCCGACTCGCTCTACTTCACGATGCTGAACTGCAACAAGCGCTCGATCACGGTCAACATGAAGACCGCCGAGGGCAAGCAGGTGTTCGTGGATCTGGTGAAGAAGTGCGACATCATCATGGAGAACTTCGGCCCCGGCGTGCTCGACCGCTTCGGCTTCCCGTGGGAGAAGATCCGCGCCATCAACCCGAAGATCGTGATGGGCTCGATCAAGGGCTTCGGCTCGAGCGGCCCGTACTCCGACTTCAAGGCCTACGAGAACGTGGCGCAGGCGATGGGCGGGGCGATGAGCACCACCGGCGTGCCCGACGGTCCTCCCTTCGTCACCGGCGCGCAGATCGGCGACAGCGGCACCGGGCTGCACCTCGCCATCGGCCTGCTCGCCGCGCTGCGCCAGGCCGACAGGACCGGCAAGGGGCAGTACGTCGAGGTGGCGATGATGGACGGCGTGATGAACCTGTGCCGCGTCAAGTTCCGCGACCACCAGCGCCTGACGCGCGGCGAGCTTTCGGAGTTTTCGGTGCCCACCTACAAGGGCATGGGCGATGTGCCGCGCGCCGGCAACGACTCCGGCGGCGGGCAGCTCGGCAACGCGATCCACTGCAAGCCGCACGGGGCGAACGACTGGCTCTACGTGGTGGTGCAGGAGGCCGTGTGGGAAGACCTCGCCAAGCGCATCGGCCCCGATGTCGGCATGCCGGACATGGCGAGCGACCCGCGCTTCGCGAAGATCGCCGACCGGCGCAAGAACCAGAACCTGATGTGGACGCTGATCAACAAGTTCGCCGAGAAGTACACCAAGCGCGAGCTGATGGCGATCCTGAATCCGCTGGACGTGCCGTGCGGCCCGATCATGAGCACCCAGGACCTGGCCACCGACGAGCACGTGCGCGGCCGCGACATGTGGGTCGAGCTCGACCACCCGCAGCGCGGCAAGTGGTTCAACGTCGGCATGCCGATCAAGCTGTCCGATTCGCCCGCCCGGATCGAGCGCTCGCCCACGCTCGGCGAGCATACCGACGAGATCCTGAAGGAAGTGCTCGGCTATGACGCCGGCAAGATCACCGCCCTGAGAAACGCGGGCGCATTCTCCACTCCGCCGAAGAAGGCCGCATGAAAATCGCAATCGTCGGGCAGCAGGATTTCGGCAAGGCGGTGCTGGAGGCGTTCCTCGCCCGCGGCGACCAGGTCGGCGCGGTGTTCTGCGCGCCGGAGAAGGAAGGCGCCCGGCCCGACGCGCTGCGCGTCGCCGCGCAGGAGAAGGGGCTCAAGGTGCACCAGTTCAAGTCGCTCAAGGCGCCGGAGGCGGTGGAGGCGATGAGGGCGGCGAACGCCGACATCGGCATCATGGCGTTCGTGCTGCAGTTCGCGCCGCAGGACTTCGTGAGGATCCCGAAGCACGGCACCATCCAGTACCACCCTTCGCTGCTGCCGAAATACCGCGGGCCGTCGTCGATCAACTGGCCGATCTCGCGCGGCGAGAAGGAGACGGGGCTCACGATTTTCCGGCCCACGGATGGCCTGGATGAAGGAGCGGTGATCCTGCAGAAGAAGACGCCGGTCGGCGAGAACGACACGCTGGGCAGCGTCTATTTCGACCGCCTGTTCCCGATGGGGGTGCAGGCGATGCTCGAGGCCGCGGACCTCGTGGTCGCCGGCAAGCACAAGGAAGTGGTGCAGGACGAGTCGCAGGCGTCCTACGAGGGCTGGTTCCGCGAGGCCGAGGCGAAGATCCACTGGGCGAACCACGTCGACTTCGTCCATAACCTGATCCGCGGCGCCGATCCCGCGCCGGGCGCGTGGACCACCCTGAACGGCACCAAGCTGCAGCTCTTCGACAGCCGCAAGGAGCTGGTGCGCACCTTCGGCGCGGTGAAGGGCAAGATCGGCGAGGTGGTCGAGGTGAAGGACGGACGCCTGGTGATCACCGCGCAGGGCGGGCGCATCCACGCCGGGAAAGCAAAGCTCGGCGACGGCAAGAAAGTGGCGGCCGCCGAGGTCGGCATCAAGCCCGGAGCCATACTAGGTACCTGAGCTAAATATTTGACGGGGCTCAGGTTCCACTGCAACATTGCGCCTCACACTGCTGTTTTAAGGGGGGTTGTCTCGCGTAGAATTTTGCGGGACAACAGTGGGGAGGCGCGCGGGGAATGCGTTCGGGTTTCTGGAAGGCCGACTGGGTTCTGGCGTCGCGCTCGTCGCCCCGTCGTCGTTCGCGCGCGCCTTCCGACAGGATCGCACTCGTCGCGATCGACCTAGAACTCTGAAATATGGATCTCACGCAAACGCTGGAAATCGCCACCTGCACGGACCCGGGGATGGTGCGCTCGCACAACGAGGACTCGATCGCCGCCGACCCGGCCAACGGCCTGGTGGTGCTCGCCGACGGCATGGGGGGCTACAACGCCGGCGAGGTGGCGAGCGGCATGGCCACCACGGTGATCGTCACCGAGATGCGCCAGATCCTGTCCAGCGCCAAGCCCTACCAGGTCGACCAGAAGAACAACGAGGAGATCGCGGCGCGCCTGGTGCGCGAGCAGGTGCTGAAGGCCAACACGTCGATCTACCAGGCCGCGCAGAGCCAGTCGCAGTACGCCGGCATGGGCACGACGCTCGTCGTGTGCCTGTTCTACGACAACCGCATGCTGGTCGCGCACCTTGGCGACTCGCGCCTCTACATGCTGCGCGACAACAAGTTCAAGCAGGTGACGCGCGATCACTCGCTCCTGCAGGAGCAGATCGACTCGGGGATCATCACGCCCGAGCAGGCGAAGAAGGCGGCCCACAAGAACCTGGTGACCAAGGCGCTCGGCATCGACCCGGTGGTGGAGCCGGAGATCCACGAGTACCCCACCAAGCCCGGCGATATCTACCTGCTGTGTTCCGACGGCCTGTGCGACATGGTCGATGACGAGGACATCGGCATGACGCTGCAGGCGCTCGGCGGCAACCTCAAGCTCGCCGCCCAGCAGCTCGTGCAGATGGCCAATGACAACGGGGGTCGCGACAACGTTTCGGTTATACTGGTCCGGGTCCTAAGGGAGTACCCGGGCGCCAAGGGCGTCATGGCCAAAATGTTCTCGTGGCTAAAATAGCCTCCCGCAAGGGCCACTTATGGCGAAACTGATACTCAGCATGGACGGGCTCGTTCTCAAGGAGATCCCCTTGACGAAAGAGCGCACGACCATCGGCCGTAAGCCCCATAACGACATCCAGATCGACAACCTGGCGGTGAGCGGCGAGCACGCCGTCATCGTCACCATCCTGAACGACTCGTTCCTCGAGGACCTCGGCAGCACCAACGGCACGGTCGTCAACGGCAACCCGATCAAGAAGCACTTCCTGCAGAACAACGACGTCATCGAGCTCGGCAAGTACAAGCTCAAGTTCGTCGGCGAGGC
>DASSPL010000165.1:0-13115 GCA_035699685.1 Burkholderiales bacterium
CAGCGACACGCCGAGGTTCTTGAACTCGATGCCGAAGGCGAGCGTGGCGGCCGCCTGCAGGAAGAACAGCACCCCGCCGGTGACCAGCAGCTGGTTGATCGGCTCGGCGGTCAGCACCGGGCGGATGACGAACTGGTGCAGGATCCAGCCCAGCGCCGCGACCACCACGATGGCGGTCGCCATCGCCGCCGGCAGCGGCCAGTGGTACTGCACGTACAGGTAGTACACGCAGTACATGCCGACCATGATCAGCTCGGCGTAGCAGATCCACACCACGTCGATCACGCCGAAGATCAGGTTCAGCCCGAGCGAGAGCAGCGCGAGCAGCCCGCCGAGCAGCAGGCCGTTGAGCACCGCCTCGAGCAGGAAGATGTCGAAGATCTCGCTCATATGCCGCGCATCACAATCCTAGATACGCCTTCTGGATTTCAGGTGCTGCCAGCAGTTCGGCGGAGGTCCCGCTCTGCACGATGCGCCCGGCGTCGAGCAGGTAGGCGCGGCCCACGACCTTCAGCACCTGGCGGATGTTCTGCTCGACGATCAGCACCGTGTAGCCCTCGGCGCAGATGCGGCGCACGAGGTCGAAGATCGACTGCACCACCACCGGCGCGAGGCCGGCGGAGGGCTCGTCCAGCAGCAGCAGCTTCGGCCCGGACATCAGCGCGCGGCCGATGGCGCACATCTGCTGCTCGCCGCCCGACATGGTGCCGGCCGCCTGGTAGCGCTTCTCCTTCAGCCGCGGAAAAAGCCCATAGACCGTCTCCAACCGCTGGCTGAATTCCTTGCGCGAGGTGAACGCCCCCATGCGCAGGTTCTCCTCCGCGGTGAGGCGCGGGAAGAGCCGCCGGTTCTCGGGCACGTGCGCGAGGCCGCGCGAGACGACGGCATGCGCCGGCACCGCCGCCAGGCTTTGGCCGTCGAACTCGACGCCGCCGCTGCGCGGCTCGATCAGCTTGGAGATCACGCGCAGCAGCGTCGTCTTGCCGGCGCCGTTCGGCCCGATGACCGCCACGGATTCGCCCGCCTTCACCTCGAGCGAGACGCCGAACAGCGCCTGGAACGCGGCGTAGCCGGCCGAGACGTTATCGACGCGCAGCATAGGCCTGCACTTCGGGCGCATCCGTGCCCAGGTAAACCTCGATCACCTTCGGATCGCGCGATACCTCGGCCGGCTTGCCGGCGGCGATCACCTCGCCGTGGTCGAGCACCACGCAGCGGTCGACCACGCGCATCAGCACGCCCATGATGTGCTCGACCCAGACGATGGTGATGCCGCGCTTCGCGCGGATGCTGGAGAGGAGATCGGCCGCCTGCTCCATCTCGCCGTGGTCGAGGCCGCCGAGCGACTCGTCGGCCAGCAGCAGCCTCGGCTGCGTCGCAAGCGCCCGGGCGAGCTCCAGCTTCTTGAGGCCCGCAGCGCCGAGGCTCTCGACCGCGCCGCGCTGCAGGCCGACGAGGTCGAGGCATTCCTCGGCCATCGCGTAGGCGCCGGCCCGGGAGAGCTTCTCGTTCGACCCGTAGAACGCGGCGAGCGCCACGTTCTCGACGATGGAGAGCTTGCGGAACGGCTTCGGGATCTGGTGCGTGCGGCCGATGCCCGCGTGCGCCACGCGATACGCCGGCAGCCCGGCGATCTCGTCGCCGAGGAAGCGCACCGACCCCGAGGTGGGCCGGAACGCGCCCGCGATCAGGTTGAAGGTGGTGCTCTTGCCGGAGCCGTTGGGCCCGATCAGACCGAGGATCTCGCCCTCGGCCACCTCGAAGGAGACGTTCTTGACGGCGAGGAAGCCGTCGAAGCTCTTCGTCAGCCCCTGGACGCTAAGCACCTATCTAGTTTGCGAAGGCGTGGCCCTTGGGGAACGGCAGCACCGGGTCCGTCGTCTGGATCTCGCGCGGCCAGGCGATGCGCGCGCGGCCGTTCACGTACTGCATGACGATCGGGAAGGCGCGCTCGTTCTGCCCGGCGAGCTGGTGGCCCGGCGGGTAAAACTTCACGCCGTAGCCCTGCAGGGTGCCGCCGACGGGAATGTCGGTCTCCATGGCGGCCTTGCGCAGCGACTCGGCGTCGTAGCCGCCGTACTTCTTGATCGCGCGCGGCAGGATGTCGTTCAGCAGGATCCAGGTGTTGTTGAAGCCCATCGAGGTATGCGGCGGCAGCTCGCCCGGGCCCTTCACCTTCTCGTAGCGCTTGACCATCTCCTGCGTGAGGTCCCATACGCCCGGCTTGAGCGTCTTCGGCTCGAGGAGCTGGGCGGCGGCCGGATCGATGGAATGGAAGTAGTTGACGTCGTCGCCGAAGGTCTGGCGCAGCTTGTCGATCTGGCTGTGGCCGGCGCCGTGGCCGATCATCGCCTTGACCTTGAAGCCCTGCTCCTTCGATTGCCGCAGGAACAGCGTGATGTCCGGGTTGTAGCCGGTGTGCAGGAGCACGTCGGGCCGCGCGCGCTTGAGCTTGGTCACCAGCGGCGAGAGGTCGGGGGCGGTGGCCGAGTAGCCCTCCTTCAGCACGATGTTCATGCCGTGCTTCCTGCACTGCGCCTCGTTGCCCGCGGCGACGCCGGCGCCGTACGGGCCGTCCTCGTAGATGATGGCGACGCGCACGTTCTTCGGCTCGGAGCCGAACTTGGACTTGGCATAGTGGTGCACGTAGTCGCAGGAGGAGGCGCCGAACTGGTCGGAGTGCGCCTGCGGGCGGAAGACGTAGTTCAGCTTCTTGTCCTTGAACACCGCGGTGGCGATGCACACGTTCAGCCAGAGGAACTTCTTGCGCGAGTCGATCTGCTGCACCATCGGCACGCACTGCGCGCTCGAGTACACGCCGGCGACCAGGTCGACGCGCTCCTGGTCGAGCAGCCGCGTCATCTCGTTGATCGCCACGTCGACCTTGGACTGCGCGTCGGCGAAGATGGCGTTGATCCTGTAGCCGGCGACGCCGCCCTTCTCGTTGAAGTAGTCGACCGCCGCGCGGGTGCCGATCTGCGCCGGCTCCGAGCCGCCGCCGGCGAACGGGCCGGTCAGGTCGTAGATGAAGCCGATCTTGATTTCCTTCTGCTGGGCGCTCGCCGTGAAGGCGAACAGGCACAGGACCGCGACGATCAGGCGCATGGGGACTCCTCCTCTGCGGAGGAGTCTAGCCCACGATCGTTCTCCTGCCTATTCCGCCGTGGTCGGGTCGATCACGGTCCGCACGCGCGCGACGCTGTCGGCCGGGAAGCCCCCCTGCCGCGCATGCTGCTTCACCGCGTCGGCGTCCGGCGCGATGTACACGCAGTAGATCTTGTCGTCCGTGACGAAGCTCTGCAGCCACTGGATCTGCGGCCCCATGGCCTGCAGGACGCCGCACGACTTCTGCGCTATGGCGTGCAGCTCGGCGGGTGCGAGCTTTCCCGCCCCCTTGATCTCGCGTTCGATGACGAATTTGGGCATCTTGCCTCCTTTCGCCGCCGACTGTAGAAGGCGAGCCGCCCGTCGTATTGAGTCCAGCGTCCTGGTCGCCGGGCCGGGCCGGGACTACTGTCCCAGGCCGGCGTCGCGCGCGACGACGATCGCCTGGTAGCGGTGCTCGACGCCGATCTTGTCGAACACGCGGGTAATGTGGTTGCGCACCGTCTTCTCGGACAGCTGCAGGCGGGTGGCGATCTCCGCGTTGTCGAGGCCCCCGGCGATGGCCTCGAGCACTTCGCGCTCGCGCGTGGTCAGCCCGGCGAAGCGCGCGGCCGGCGCGGCGGCCCGCCCGCCGCCGAGGAAGGAGTCGATCTCCTCGCGCAGGCGCTTCCACGCCGGCTCGTCCGGCAGCGGCATGTGGTTGTTGCTGTCGATGCTGCTGAAGCGCGCGCCGGGGATCAGCGCGGCGAGGCGCCGGCCTTCGTCGAGCGGCACCAGCGCGTCGCGCTCCGGGTTGATGACCAGGGCCGGGCAGCGGATGCGCTGGGCCGACGCCTGCACGTCGACCTCGAACGTCGCCGCGAAAAGGCGCGCCGCCATCTGCGCCGTGGTGCTGAGGCGCTGCTGCTCGGACCAGGAGCGCAGGTGCTCGATCGTGCCGCCGGGCTGGAAGAGCGACGCCCACACCTGCAGGTAGGCGTGGCTTTCATCGCCCCAGCCGAGCCCGAGCATGTCGATCAGCACCCTCGCGCGCTGCTCCTGGCCGGGAGTGGCCGGACGCCTGAGCAGCCCGCGCGAGTAGCTGCCGTAGAGGACGAGGCGCGAGACGCGCCCGGGGTGGCGCGCGGCATATTCGACCGCGATCGGCCCGCCCTGGCAGGTACCGAGCAACGAGTAGCTCTCGTATCCGGCGGCGTCGGCCACGGCCTCGAAGTCGCGCACCCAGAAGTCGAAGGACACGTCGCGGATGTCGCGGTCGGACAGGCCGCAGCCGCGCGAGTCGTAGCGCACCAGGGTGTAGCGGCTGGAGAAGTGCTCGAGCCAGGGCCGCCAGGCGAGGCTGCGCCACTGGTGCTCGAGGTGCGTGAGCCAGGACGCCGACATGAGAAGCGGCGGCCCGTTGCCGCACACGGCGTACGCGATGCGCACGCCGTCGAAGCTCCTGCAGAAGCGGATCTGCTGCTTCACGCCAGGGACAGTCTACGCTGGATGCAGAAGGAGACACGCCTTCTTCCGCCGGCTTCACCTCGAGAGTACGTCGAGCCGCCTGAGCGCGCGCTCGTAGAACGAGGGCTCGTAGTACCGCTCGGGCGCCTGGACCCTGCCGCCCTCCATCTCCGCGCGCAGCGCGAGCATGTTCCTGAAGCCTTCGTGGTCGAAGGCCGCATCGGGGGTGAAGCCGCGCGAGGGATCGGCCAGCGCGCGCATCGTGCGCTCGGCGATGCCGCGCGAAAGATTGAGACGGTTCATCAGGATGCCGACCGCATCCTCGCGGTTCGCCGGCGCCAGCGCCCAGCGCAGCGACTCGATGTAGGCGGCAACATAGCGCACGACGCGCCGCTCGTGGGCGTTGACCCAGTCGCGCATGGCGAAGGCGCCGTGCGCCTGGTAGGGGCCGAGCATCTCCACCGGGTTGCCGAGGCTCTTCAGGCCGAGCTGCTCGGCCTGGATGGTGAACGGCAGGTTGAGGATCGCCGCGGTGTTGTCGCGGCTCTCGGCCATCGCCTTCAGCCGCAGCTCGCCGCGGCCGACCGGCTTCACCGTGTAGTCGCGGCCTTCCAGCATGCCGTGCTTCTTCAGGATCTTCTTCGCCACCAACGCGTAGGCCGTGTTGGGCGCGTCGACCACGAGGGTCTTGCCGCGCAGGTCCTGGAACGACTTGATGTGCGGCTGGACGAAGAACTCGTTCATGCCGCTGTCGCCGCCGCTGACGATGACCACGTCCTTCCCGGACTCGACCATCGCCACGGCGTTGTCGACCGCGGCGTGCGCCAGGTCGAACGCGCCGGCGGCGAGGCCCTCGCGCTGTTTGGTCGAGTTCTCGGTGAACGACAGCTTCACGTCGAGGCTGTGCTTCGCGAAGATGCCCTTCTCCACGCCGACGTGCAGCGGCAGCGCCTTGGCGTTGGGAAACGCGTTCACGCGGATGCTTTCCTGCGCCAGAGCCGACGCGCAGCCGAGGAGAAGAAAGATCCGTACGACGTACGTAATTATCTTGTCAGCTCGCATTGCGGATTTCGTCCAGCACCGGGCGAAGGTACGACAGGAACGCCTCCGGGTTCTCGCTCATCGGGAAGTGGCCGAGGCCCTTCATGATGGTCACCTTCGCGCCGGGGATGCGCTCCGCCGCGGCGTGCGTGTCGCGCGGCGAGGCGGAGTAGTCGTACTCGCCGGTGAGCATGTAGAGCGGGCAGACGCTGGTGTCGATGGCGCCGATGCGGCCGCGGATGTCGCCCTCGGCGCCCTGATAGAAGTGGAGGTCGCCTGTGAAAACGCCGGGGCCGCCCTGCATGTAGTGCCAGACCGTCTCCCACTTGTGCTCTTCGGGGCTTAGCGGCGAAATCAGCCCGTAGGCCAGGCCGCCGCAGGCGCGCCCGCCGTGCACTTCGGCGTGGTCCATCCAGCCGGCGTCGTAGTAGCGCTCGACGAACGCCGCCGACTGCAAGCCGATCAGCGCGCGCAGCTCGCGCGCGTGCTTGAGCGCCAGGTTCAGCACCACGCGCCCGCCGATCGAGCAGCCCATCACCACCGGCCGCGCGAGGCCGAGCTCGCGCGCGATGGTCATGATCATCGCGGTGTAGCCGTCGATCGTGAGCCGGTAGTCCTCGCGTTGCCAGCCTTCGGGCGGCGATGATTTGCCGTGCCACGGCATGTCGAAGGCGACGACGCGGTAGCTCTTCAGGATCTGGGGATCGTTCAGGACGGCGCGGTACTGCCGCCCATCCGATCCCGCCGTGTGCAGGCAGACGAGCGGGATGCCTTCGCCCGCCTCCTCGAAGTAGACGCGATGCGCCCGCCCGTCGAGGCTGATGTGCGCGTAGCGCCCGGTGATCGGCTCGATCATCGCAGCGCCTGCAGCGCGAGCTTGATGTAGAGCAGATACGCCCACAGCAGCCGCTGGTCGCCGTCGAAGCGCACGTCGCCGCGGCGCAGGAGCGCGAAGAGATCGTGCCATCCCGGCTCGGGGTTCTTCCCCAGGAACCGCTGCCAGCACTCGCGCTTCGCGCGGATGGCGAAGGCCCACGAGCGCATCACGAACGGTCCCTTCTCCACGCCCTCGACCTTTCCGGCGCGCACCGTGACCAGATAGGGCTCGTCGCCGACCTCGATCATGAACGTCGCGTTCATGTGCCGCCCCCAGCGCACGATGGCGGCGTTGCTGTTCACCACTTCCGGCAGGCGCTCGATCATGAATCCCTGATTCCGTACCCGGTACGCAATTCTGTACGACGTACGTAATTATTAAGTCAGCCTCGCCAACCTTTCAAAACAATTACGTACGTCGTACGGAATTGGAGCGGTGGGCGAGGATCAGCAGCAGCCCGCTTGCGGCGATGGTCGCCATGCCGACGAAGGCGATCGCGTCGGGGAACTGGCCGAAGACGATCCAGCCCATGAAGAGCGCGGTGACCAGCTGGGCGTACATGAACGGGCTCAGGATCGACGCCGGCGCGTAATGATGCGCCTTGATCAGGAAGAAGTGACCCAGGCCGCCGAGCACGCCGATCAGCACGAAAAGGGCGGCGTGCAGCAGCGAGTACGGCAGGACCAGCTGGTGCGGGAAGATGAGCGGCACGAGGGCCGTGCCGATCACCGCCGGGTAGAAGAGCGTGGTGAGCGGCGCGTCGCGCCCGGCCAGCTTGCTGGTCAGCATCTGGTAGAACGCCATGAACAGCGCGCTGAGGAGCGGCAGCAGCGCGGCCCAGGTGAAGAAGTCGCCGCCCGGCCGGATGATGAGCAGCACGCCGGTGAAGCCGCCGGCGAGCGCGACCCAGGTTCGCTTTCCCACCCGCTCCCCGAGGACGGGACCGGCGAGCACGGCGATGATGATCGGCGTCATGAAGGCGATGCTCGCCGCCTCGGCGAGCGGCATGTAGGCGAGCGCCGTCAGGAAGGCGAGGCTCGACACGGTGAGGATCACGCCGCGGATGAGCTGCAGCCGCAGGTGCGACGTGCGCAGCAGGGCCATGCCCTGCCGCGGTGCAAGGAACGCCACCATCAGCAGCATCTGCACGAGGTAGCGCACCCAGACGATGCCCGGCACCGGGTAATGCTGCGCGAGGTACTTCGACGTCGTGTCGAGGCAGGTGAAGGTGCTCACCGCGAGCACCATCAAGCCGATGCCCCGCAGCGCTTGAGGATGGGCCGGATTCAAGGGCGTGGATAATAGCCCCATGCTCCGCCTCCTCGTCGTCCTTCTCTTTCCGGTCAGCGCCCTCGCCCAGACATGGCCGTCCCAACCGATCACCATCCTGATGGGCTTTCCCGCCGGGTCCGGCGTCGACGTCGTCGCGCGCCTGCTGCAGGACCCGATGGAAAAGGCGCTCGGCGGAAAGATCGTCACCGACTACCGCACCGGCGCCGGCGGCAACCTCGCCTCCGAGGCGGTGGCGCGCGCGAAGCCCGACGGCTATACGCTGCTCCTCGGCACCGCGGCGACGCACGGCGTGAATCCGGCGCTCTACAAGAAGCTGTCGTTCGACGTCGAGGCCGACTTCACGCCGATCTCGCCGCTCGTCAACGTCTCCAACGTGCTGACGATCAACCCGCAGGTCATCGACGTGAACAGCGTGCGCGAGTTCATCGAGCTGGTGAAGCGCAACCCGGGCAAGTACAACTACGCTTCGACCGGCAACGGCACCGGCACCCACCTCGCGTTCGCCGAGTTCAACGCGCGCGCCGGCCTCGACATGGTGCACATCCCCTACAAGGGAGGCCCCGAGGCGATCCAGTCGGTGATCGGCGGCCAGACCTGCTGCATCTTCAACCAGGTGCAGACCGTGCTCTCGCACTGGCGCGGCGGCAAGGTGCGCCTGCTTGGCGTGACGACGAAGAACCGCGTGCAGGCGATCAACGAGATCCCGACCATCGCCGAAGCCGGCGTGCCCGGCTACGAGAGCTACACCTGGTTCGGCCTGTTCGGCCCGAAGGGACTCGACCCGGGCATCGTCAACCGCATCAACGCCGCCGTGCGCACCGCGCTCGAGGCGCCCGCGGTGCAGAAGCGCCTCATCGAGATGGGCAACACCCCGCGCTGGGAATCGCCCGACCAGTTCCGCCAGACGGTGAAGAACGACCGGCAGAAGTGGGCGGCGGTGGTCAAGGAAGTCGGAGCAACCATCGACTGAAGGCGAGGGTCTTCCTCGCCGGCGCGACCGGCGCGATCGGCAGGCGACTGGTGCCGCTTCTGGTCGCCAGGGACTACGAGGTCTGGGGCACGACGCGAGTTGCCGCCAGGGCCGCGGTCCTGCGCGAGATGGGCGCCATTGCGGCGGTGGTGGACGTGTTCGACGCGCAATCGCTGACCCGGCACGTGGTGGCGGCGAAACCGCAATTCGTCGTCCATCAGCTCACCGACCTGCCGCCCGGCCTCGATCCGGCGCGCATGGCCGACGCAGTCGGCCGCAACGCTCGCGTGCGCATCGAAGGCACGAAGAACCTGGTCGCCGCCGCGCTCGCCGCCGGGGCGCGCCGCCTGATCGCGCAGAGCATCGCCTGGGAAGCGCCGGGCGTAACGGCGCAGGGTGTCGCCGCGCTCGAGCAGCAGACGCTGCATTCGCCGCCGCTCGAGGGGATCGTGCTGCGCTATGGCAGGCTGTACGGTCCGGGAACCGGAAAGGGCGAGCCGCCGCAGGACCTGCCGTGCCACGTGGATGTCGCCGCCCGCGCCGCAGTCACCGCGATCGAGGCGGGCGAGCCGGGAATCGTCCGCGTGCTCGACTCGGATCCCTACTTCCGCCTGTCGAGCGCGACGAAGTAGCGCGTCGGCTTGAGCTCGTCCTCGTTGTGTGCCTGGACGCGCTCCCAGTGACGGTCGGCGTCTTCGAGGAATAGATCGCGCGCGATGCCGGTGGCGAGGCGCCGAGCGCCGATCTCGAGCCCGGGAATGTCGCCCGCCAGCGCGCCGTGGCTCATGGTCGAGCCCCAGTTGAAGACATGCACGCGGCCGAGCTCCGCGTGCCTGCCCCGCAGCTGGAACGCATCGCCGAGATACGGAAAGCGCGCTTCTTCGGGGAACTTGGCCGCCTCCTGCGGCGAGACGTGATTCGCCCACACGTCGATCGCGTCGCGGAACGGCGCGACCTCCGGCCGGTCGGTGAGGTTGACGTCGAAGCCGGTGCAGACGATCAGCGCATCGAATGCGTGTTTTCCCTTTTCCGTGACCGCCACCGGGCCGGGGGTGATGTCCCTCCACCCCTCGCCGAAGCGGATCGAGAATCCGGCGTGCTTCTCACAGCGCAGCACGCTCTCGTAGGGCGGCGGCACCTGCTCGCTGAAGATGTAGGTGTAGAAGCGCCACTTGCGCGCGTCGTCGAGCGAGGCGTAGCCGTGCAGGAAGCCGGGGAAGGCGGTCCACTTCGACTTGTTGACCTGCGGCAGGATCGGCCGGCGCGCGAACATGACCACCTGCTTCGCGCCCGCCTCGAGCGCCTCGCCGGCGTTATCGAACGCGGAGGCGCCCGCGCCGAGGATTCCCACGCTCTTCCCTTTCAGGGCGGCGAAATCGATGTCATCCGCCGAATGGAACACGCCCGTGCCGCGCTGCGCCGGATCGAAGGTGGCGAGCCTGGGCCAGCGCAGCGTTCCGCTCCCCTCGCGCCCCATCGCCAGCACTGCCTTGCGCGCCTGGATCGTGCTGCCGTCGCCGAGATGCGCGCGCACGGCGCCGGGCGCGAGCTCCAGCCTGCGAACCTCGACCCGGTTC
Organism: Burkholderiales bacterium; assembly: GCA_035699685.1. Lineage (GTDB taxonomy): Bacteria > Pseudomonadota > Gammaproteobacteria > Burkholderiales > SG8-39 > SCGC-AG-212-J23. Next base: position 10,310 of record DASSPL010000165.1, read on the forward strand.
TCCACGGGCAGCGCCACCGTTTCCCGCACCCACCTGAGGTAGTTCGCCCATTCGACGCGGTCGATCTTGTGCAGCTTCTCCCAGTGCTCTGCACCGAACTTCGCCTCGTGGTAGGCGCGGTAGGTGAGCGCGGCGATGCCGAGGTCGGGACCGGTGAGGTGCTTCGGCGAGCGCAGGATGTCCATGCGCGCGAACGTCGTCCAAGGGCCTTCGCGCCCGTGCGGCGCGCGATCGACGCAGCGCAGGTTGCGCACGCCTTCCCTGAGCAGCGCGAAGGTGGCCGTCTGCCCGCACATGCCGCCGCCGACGACCAGCACATCCAGCAGACCTTCGCGCGGCGGCACCCAGTTTGGCGCCGGGTAGCGCAAGGCTTCGAGCTCGCGCCGCGCCAGCGCCGTCAATGCTTCGAGGGACATATGATGCGGATTCTATGGTTGAAATTTCCTGCTACTACAGCCTGTCCTCGCCGTGGGCCTACTTCGGCGGCCCGAAACTGCAGGACATCGTGCGCCGTCACCGAGTGAAACTCGTGCTGAAACCGTTCGACTTCCAGGAGGTGGTGCCGCGCACCGGCGGCGTGCCGCTGCGCACCCGTCCCGAGCCGCGCCGTACCTACCACGCGCTCGAGCTCGACCGCTGGCGCAAGTACCTCGGCATGCCGCTCAACCTCGAGCCGAAACACTACCCGAAGGACGGCAAGCCGCTCGGCTGGAACAAGCCGCCGGGCTGGATGGTGATCGCCGCGCAGGAGCGCGGCCTCGACGCGCCGCTCCTCTCGCACGCGCTGCTGCGCGCCCTGTGGGCGGAGGAACGCAACACCGCCGATCCAAAAGTGCGCATCCAGGTCGCGAACGAGAACGGCCTGCCGGGTGAAGAGTTGCAGGCCGCTGAAACGAGCGATGCGGTCCAGCGCCTTTACCGGGTTTATAGCGAAGAGGCGGAACAGCTCGGTGTCTTCGGCGCGCCGACCTTCGTCCTCAACGGCGAGCGTTTCTGGGGCCAGGACCGGCTCGACTTCCTCGACCGCGCCCTTAATTCCGCACCCGGTACGTAATTATTCCGTCAGCTACGGATCGCGGAAGTTGATCGCCCAATGCGAGCCGTCGCAGAACGGCTTGTTCTTCGAGGCGCCGCAGCGGCACAGCGTGTAGTGCTCCTTCGAAGCGCCGTCGCCGAACTCGACGTTCATCAGCTCCACGCCGCCGGTTATGGCGTAGGGACCGTTGTCGGTCACCGTGACCATCGGCTCGCGCGCGGGCGCGGATGCTTCCACCGAGCAACTGAGTGCGCCCGATGGGCATCTCCCGATCACCTCCATGATTTCCTGTACCGTGGCGCCATCGGGATCGATCCACGGCTCCTTGCCGTACAGGAATACAGGCTTCAGGTTGTCGGTGCAGACTCCGGCGTGGGCGCAGATCGCGCGGTTGTCGAAGATGGTGATGCGCTTGCCGACGTAGCTCTGCCTCTTGTTCAGAGACGGATCCGCCGTGTTGGCGGACGAAAAGCCATTGCTGCTGTGCGTCCCATCGCAGAAGGGCTTGTTCTTCGACCCGCCGCAGCGGCACAGCGCCACGCCGCGCGCGGTCGAGCATTGCGCGCCGGATGAGCGCTGCAGATGCGCAACCGGAGTCGCCTCAGTGCTGGCGAAAAGGTAATACGGCCCGTTGGGCAGCGCGGCGAGCTTTGGCGAAGCTTTCAAGATAATTACGTACCGGGTACGGAATTAGGCCTGGATGTAGGCGGTCTTCACCGTGGTGTAGAACTCCGCGGCGTAGCGGCCCTGCTCGCGCGGGCCGTAGCTCGAGCCTTTGCGGCCGCCGAAGGGCACGTGGTAGTCGACGCCGGCGGTGGGCAGGTTGACCATCACCATGCCGGCCTGCGCGTGGCGCTTGAAATGCGCCGCGTGCTTGAGCGAGGTGGTGCAGATGCCGGACGAGAGCCCCATCTCGGTGTCGTTCGCCCACGCGAGCGCTTCCTCGTAGTTCTTCGCGCGCAGGACGCTCACCACCGGGCCGAAGATCTCCTCGCGGTTGATGCGCATGCCGGGCAGCGTATCGGTGAAGAGCGCCGGGGTCATGAAGTAGCCGGGCTGGCCGTCCGGGTTTTTCTCGACCTTGTTACCCCCATAGGCGAGCTTGCCGCCCTCCTTCGTTCCGACCGTTATGTAGTCGAGGTTCTGGGCGAGCTGCCGCTCGTCCACCACCGGGCCGATGTCGGTGCCCTTCTTGCGCGCGTCGTCGATCTTCAGGGATTTCAGCTTGTCGATCACCGCCGCGACGAAGCGGTCGTGAATGCCTTCGGTGGCGATCACCTTGGACGAAGCGGTGCAGCGCTGGCCGGTGGAGAAGAAGCCGCCCTGCACGGCGCAGTTCACCGCCGTGTTGAGGTCGGCATCGTCGAGCACGACGAGCGGGTTCTTGCCGCCCATCTCGAGCTGGAATTTCTTCATGCCGGTGAGCGCCGCCTGCGCCACCTTGCGGCCGATCGCCACCGAGCCGGTGAAGCTGACCCCGGCGATGCGCGGGTCGGTGAGCAGCGTGTCGCCGATCTCGGAGCTCTTGCCCATGACGAGGTTGAACACGCCGGCGGGGAAGCCGGCGCGGCTGATGATCTCGGTCAGCGCCCACGCGCTCCCCGGCACCAGCTCGGCGGGCTTGAACACCACCGTGTTGCCGTAGCACAGCGCGGGCGCGATCTTCCACGCCGGGATGGCGATCGGGAAGTTCCACGGCGTGACGATCGAGACCACGCCGAGCGGCTCGCGCGTGATCTCGACGCCGACGCCCGGCCGGACCGACTGCAT
>DASSPL010000166.1:0-20447 GCA_035699685.1 Burkholderiales bacterium
AAGGACGCGCGCGTCGAGTCGGCGATCGCGATGGTGCACCAGCGCTTCTCGACCAACACCTTCCCGTCGTGGGACCTCGCGCACCCCTTCCGCCTGATCTCGCACAACGGCGAGATCAACACGCTGCGCGGCAACGTCAACTGGATCCGCGCGCGCCAGGGCGCGATCTCCTCGCCGATCCTCGCCGACGACCTGAAGAAGATCTGGCCGCTGATCTACGACGGCCAGTCGGACTCGGCCTCCTTCGACAACGCGCTCGAGCTGCTGGTGATGGGCGGCTACTCGGTGGCGCACGCGATGATGATGATGATCCCGGAGGCGTGGGAGAACCACACGCTGATGGATGCGCAGCGGCGCGCGTTCTACGAGTACCACGCGGCGATGATGGAGCCGTGGGACGGCCCGGCGTCGATCGCCTTCACCGACGGCCGGCAGATCGGCGCCACGCTCGACAGGAACGGGCTGCGCCCGTCGCGCTACATCGTCACCGACGACGACCTGGTGATCATGGGCTCGGAGTGCGGCTGCCTGCCGATCCCCGAGGAGCGCATCGTCAAGAAGTGGCGCCTGCAGCCCGGCAAGATGTTCCTCGTCGACCTGGAGAAGGGCCGCATCATCGACGACAAGGAGCTGAAGGACTCGCTCGCCAGCGCCAAGCCGTACGCCGAGTGGATCGAGCGCATCCGCGTCAAGCTCGACGAGGTGGAGAGCGAGAAGACGCACCCCTACAAGTCCAAGGTGCCCCTGCTCGACCGGCAGCAGGCGTTTGCCTACTCGCAGGAGGACCTGAAGTTCATCCTGCAGCCGATGAGCGCCTCCGGCGAGGAGCCGATCGGCTCGATGGGCAACGACTCGCCGCTCGCCGTGCTGTCCAACAAGAACAAGACGCTGTACCACTACTTCAAGCAGCTTTTCGCCCAGGTGACCAACCCGGCGATCGACCCGATCCGCGAAGAGCTGGTGATGTCGCTGGTGTCGTTCATCGGCCCGAAGCCGAATCTGCTCGGCATCGACGAGCTGAACCCGCCGCTGCGCCTGGAAGTGTCGCAGCCGGTGCTCGACTTCTACGAGATGGAGAAGATCCGCCACATCGAGCGCTACACCGGCGGCAAGTTCAAGTCGTGCGAGCTCGATGTCACCTATCCGGTGGCGTGGGGCAAGGAAGCGGTCGAGGCGCGGCTCGCCTCGCTCGCCGCGCAGGCCGAGGACGCGGTGCGCTCGGGATACTCCATCATCGTCATCTCCGATCGCCACGTCGACGCCGAGCGCGTCGCCATCCCGGCCTTGCTGGCTCTGAGCGCCATTCACCAGCACCTGGTCGGCAAGGGCCTGCGCACCAGCACCGGCCTGGTCGTCGAGACCGGCAGCGCGCGCGAGGTGCATCACTTCGCGCTGCTCGGCGGCTACGGCGCCGAGGCGGTCCACCCGTACCTGGCGCTCGAGACGGTGATCTCGCTCAGCCCGGCGAACGCGTCCAAGGCGATCAAGAACTACGTCAAGGCGATCGGCAAGGGGCTGAAGAAGGTCATGTCCAAGATGGGCATCTCGACCTACATGTCCTACACCGGCTCGCAGCAGTTCGAAGCGGTCGGCCTCGCGCGCTCCATGGTGGAGAAATACTTCACCGGCACCGCCTCCAACATCGAGGGCATCGACGTGTTCGACGCCGCCGAGGAAGCGATCCGCGTGCATCGCGCCGCCTTCAGCGAGCGCGATCCCGTGCTCGCGGCGATGCTGGATGCCGGCGGCGAGTACGCCTGGCGCGTGCGCGGCGAGGACCACACATGGACGCCGGACGCGATCGCCAAGCTGCAGCACGCCTCGCGCTCCAACTCCTACGCCACCTACAAGGAGTACGCGGCGCTGATCAACGACCAGTCGCGTCGCCACATGACCTTCCGCGGCCTGTTCGAGTTCCGCTTCGGCCAGCCGGTGCCGCTCGAGGAAGTCGAGCCGGCCAAGGAGATCGTCAAGCGCTTCTCGACCGGCGCCATGTCGCTCGGCTCGATCTCCACCGAGGCGCATACCACCCTCGCCATCGCCATGAACCGCATCGGCGGCAAGTCGAACACCGGCGAAGGCGGCGAGGATCGCCGGCGCTATGCGCCGGTGAAGGCGGGCGAGTCGATGCAGAGCCGGCTGGGAAAGAGCCGCGTCGAAGTGGACATCCCGCTGCGCGAGGGCGACTCGCTCAAGTCCAAGATCAAGCAGGTCGCCTCCGGGCGCTTCGGCGTCACCGCCGAGTACCTGGCGAGCGCCGAGATGCTGCAGATCAAGATCGCCCAGGGCGCGAAGCCCGGCGAAGGCGGCCAGCTGCCGGGCAAGAAGGTGTCCGAATACATCGCCGAGCTGCGCTACTCGACGCCCGGCGTGGAGCTCATCTCGCCCCCGCCGCACCATGACATCTATTCGATCGAGGACCTGGCGCAGCTGATCCACGATCTCAAGAACAGCAATCCCGAGGCCGCCATCTCGGTGAAGCTGGTGTCGGAAGTCGGCGTCGGCACCATCGCCGCGGGCGTGGCTAAGGGCAAGTCCGACCACGTCACCATCGCCGGCCACGACGGCGGCACCGGCGCAAGCCCGTGGTCGTCGATCAAGCACGCCGGCACGCCGTGGGAACTGGGGCTGGCGGAGACGCAGCAGACCCTGGTCCTCAACCGGCTGCGGGGGCGCATCGCCGTCCAGGTCGACGGCCAGATGAAGACCGGCCGCGACGTCGTCATCGGCGCCATCCTCGGCGCCGACGAGTTCGGCTTCGCCACCGCGCCGCTGGTGGTCGAGGGCTGCATCATGATGCGCAAGTGCCACCTCAACACATGCCCGGTCGGCGTGGCGACGCAGGATCCGGTGCTGCGCAAAAAGTTCGAGGGCAAGCCCGAGCACGTGGTGAACTACTTCTTCCACGTGGCGGAAGAAGCCCGCGAGCTGATGGCCCAGCTGGGGGTCAGAAAAATAGATGAGCTGATCGGGCGCAGCGAGCTGCTCGACACGCGCAAGGGCATCGAGCACTGGAAGGCGCGCGGGCTGGACTTCTCGCGCATCTTCGCCATGCCGAAGATGCCGCCCGAGGTGGCGCTGTATCGACAGGAAACCCAGAACCACGGGCTCGAGAAAGCCCTCGACAACCGCATCATCGAGCTCGCCCGCCCGGCGCTCGAGCGTCGCGAGAAGGTGACGATCGAGATGCCGATCCGCAACATCAACCGCACGGTCGGCACCATGCTCTCGTGGCAGGTGGCGAAGCGCTACGGCCACGAAGGCCTGCCCGACGACACGGTCCACGTGCGCCTCGCCGGCTCCGCCGGCCAGAGCTTCGGCGCCTTCCTCGCGCACGGGGTGACACTCGACCTCGTCGGCGACACCAACGACTACTGCGGCAAGGGCCTGTCCGGCGGCCGCATCTCGGTGCAGCCGTCGCCCAAGTTCCGCGGCGACCCGGCGGACAACATCGTCACCGGCAACGTGGTGCTCTATGGCGCCATCGCGGGCGAGGCGTACTTCCGCGGCGTCGCCGGCGAGCGTTTCGCGGTGCGCAATTCCGGCGCGGCGGCGGTGGTCGAAGGCGTGGGCGACCACGGCTGCGAGTACATGACCGGCGGCACGGTGGCGGTGCTCGGCTCGACCGGCAGGAACTTCGCCGCCGGCATGTCCGGCGGCATCGCCTACGTGCTCGATGTGGACGGCGAGTTCAACAAGCGCTGCAACACGGCGATGGTCGATCTCGAGCCGCTGCTGCCCGAGTCGGAGCAGCAGGCGAAGATCGCGCGCGAGCTCTGGCATGACAAGCAATCGGACGAAGCCACCCTGCGACGCCTGATCGAGAACCACGCGCGCTACACCGGCTCGAAGCGCGCCGCCGAGATCCTCGCCAACTGGGCCGGCTACCGCTCGAAGTTCGTCAAGGTGTTCCCGAAGGAATACCGCCGCGCGTTGGGCGAGCTGGCCGCGGCCCACAAGAAGGTCGCCGCTTAAATGGGGAAGATCACCGGGTTCCTCGAGCACGAGCGGCTCGAGGAGCCGCACGAAGCGCCCGAAGCGCGGAAGAAGCATTACCGCGAGTTCTACCTGCGCCTCGCCGATGACGCCGCCGGCGTGCAGGGCGCGCGCTGCATGGATTGCGGCATCCCGTTCTGCCAGAGCGGCTGCCCGGTCAACAACATCATCCCCGACTGGAACGACCTGGTTTACCGCCAGGACTGGAAGGGCGCGATCCAGGTCCTGCACTCGACCAACAACTTCCCGGAATTCACCGGCCGCGTGTGCCCGGCGCCCTGCGAAGAGGCGTGCGTGCTGCGCATCAACGAAGAGCCGGTCGGCATCAAGTCGATCGAGCACGCCATCGCCGACAAGGCCTGGGAAGAGGGCTGGGTGCTGCCGCAGCGTGCCGCGCATCCGACGGGACGCCGCGTGGCGATCATCGGCTCGGGTCCCGCGGGCCTCGCCTGCGCGCAGCAGCTCGCGCGCTCCGGGCACGAAGTCACCGTGTTCGAGAAGAGCGACCGCATCGGCGGCCTGCTGCGCTACGGCATCCCGGACTTCAAGCTCGACAAGGGCGTGATCGACCGGCGGCTCGACCAGCTGCGCGCCGAGGGCATCAAGTTCCGCGCCGGCGTCTATGTCGGAAAACAGCCGCCTTCGCCCGGCATCGGCAGCGACGCGCGCGAGACCCTCGCGCCCGAAAAGCTGCTGAGCCAGTTCGACGCCGTGGTGCTGGCGGGCGGCGCCGAGGTGCCGCGCGACCTGCCGATCCCGGGGCGCGAGCTTGCCGGGGTGCACTTCGCCATGGAATTCCTGCCGCTGCAGAACAAGCGCGTCGCCGGCGACGGCGCGGTGCCCGATCTCTGGGCGACCGACAAGCACGTCGTCATCATCGGCGGCGGCGACACCGGCTCCGACTGCGTCGGCACGTCGAACCGCCACAACGCGAAATCCGTGACGCAGTTCGAGCTGCTGCCGATGCCGCCGGACGTCGAGCGCAATCCGGTGTGGCCCTACTGGCCGACTCGCCTGCGCACTTCGTCGTCTCACGAGGAAGGCGTGCAGCGCGACTGGTCGATCGCCACCAAGGCGTTCGTCGGCGAGAACGGCAGGGTGAAGGCCCTGAAAGCGGTGCGCCTGCAATGGAAGGACGGCAAGCCGCAGGAAATCCCGGGCTCGGAGTTCGAGATGCCCGCCGACCTCGTGCTGCTCGCCATGGGCTTCGTCTCGCCGCTGCAGTCGCTGCTCGACGAGTTCGGCGTGCAGAAGGACGCGCGCGGTAATGCACGCGCCGATACCGACGGCGCGAAGGCTTACGTCACGTCGGTGCCGAAGGTCTTCGCCGCCGGCGACATGCGCCGCGGCCAGTCGCTCGTCGTGTGGGCGATCCGCGAAGGCCGCCAGGCGGCCCGCGCCGTCGATGAGTTCCTCATGGGCTTTTCAGAGCTGCCGCGGTAATGACGTTGTACTGAGCGCTAGCACCGCGAATGAGGCGAGCCAGTGCTCGCCGGCGTAGTCCCCGCCCACCACGTGCTCCATGGCGGCCGCCACCAGCGCCTCGGCAGCGTTGGCATCTCCCAGCCGCTGGAAGCACCATGCGCGGGACAGGCATAGTCCGTCTAGGTGGCTCTGCTTCGGATCGGCATGGTCCAGCACCGTCGGCGGCTCGGCCAGCGCGCCGAGGCCCTGCGGCGCAAAGCGTTCGAACCAGCGGAAGAACTCGCCCTCCTCCAGCACCTGCCGCATGAGCGCGGCCTCCGTCAGGGCGGGCGAGAGGAAATCGTCCAAGGAAGGTTCGTACGCCAGCGGTGCATCGCGATCACGTTCGTACCATCGCCGCGCGGCTTTCCGGATCTCGAGCTCCAGCGCTGTGTCCTTTGCGGTGCGCGCGTAATCGAGGGCGAGAAGGCAGGCGAAGGCGGAGTTGCCGTGCGTGCCGGCGCGCACCGGGTAAGGCGACATGCGCAGATAGCTGCCCATGCGTCCGGCGAGCTCGGCGGCGAGCGGCTCCAGGGCGCGCGACCAGCGCGATTTCATCGCCAGCGCCTCGGCCTGCAGCTCGAGCAGCCAGGCCCAGCCGTAGGGGCGCTCGAAGGTGCGCCCGGACGGGCCCTGGAAGTAGGCGAGCTCACGGGCTAGCGTTTCGGCGGTCAGATGACTGTCCAGCGCGTCGGAGACGAGCGGCGCCACCCGGGCCACCGGGTAGAGGCGCAAGACCCGAACCAGCAGCCAGTGCATGTGCACCGCCGAGTGCCAGTCGTAGCTGCCATAGAACGCCGGATGGACTTCGCGCTGCGGCCGCAGCGGCTCCGGCCCCGCCATGAAGTGCAGCACGTGGCGCGGATACTCCCGCTCGATGTTGGCGAGCGCCACGCGTGCAAAACGGCTGGCAAGCTCCTCGGTCAGCACGTAATCCATATTAGCTAAAATGCCCCGATGCCTCTCGATGTGATCGTGCTTGCCGCCGGCCAAGGCAAGCGCATGCGCTCCGACCTGCCGAAAGTCCTCCACCCGCTTGCCGGCCGGGCGCTGCTCGGCCATGTGCTCGATACCGCGCGCTCTCTCTCGCCGCGAACGACAATCGTCGTCCACGGGCACGGCGCGGAACGCGTGCGCGCCGCGTTCGCACAGTCTTCAGTGGAGTGGGTCTTGCAGGCCGAGCAGCTCGGCACCGGGCACGCCGTGCAGCAGGCGATGCCGCGTGTCGGCGGGGACGCCACGGTGCTCATCCTCTACGGCGACGTGCCGCTCGTGCGCGCGGAGAGCCTCAAGCGCCTCATCGATGCCGCCGGCGAAGGCGTTGCGGTGATGACGACCGAGCTCGAAGACCCGGCCGGCTATGGCCGCATCGTGCGCAATGCCGCCGGCCGCGTCGAGCGCATCGTCGAGCACAAGGATGCGAGCGACGCCGAGCGCCGCATCCGCGAGATCAACGCCGGGTTCATGGCGCTCGGCGCGGGCCGCCTGGCGGGCTGGCTGAAGAAGATCGGCAATCGCAACGCCCAGGGCGAGTACTACCTCACCGACGTCGTGACGCTGGCCGTTGCGGAGGGCGTCCCGGTGCAGGGCGTGAAGATCGCCGATCCCGACGAGGTCGCCGGCGTCAATTCGAAGCGCGAGCTGGCCGTGCTCGAGCGAGCCTATCAGCGGCGCCAGGCCGACCGGCTGCTGGAAGGCGCCGTGTCACTGGCGGATCCAGCCCGCATCGATGTGCGCGGCACGCTGGAATGCGGCCGCGACGTCTCCATCGATGTGAATTGCGTTTTCGAGGGCAAGGTGATCCTGGGTGACGGCGTGCGCATCGGCCCGAACTGCGTCCTGCGCGACGTGACGCTTGGCCCGGGGACGGAGGTGTTCGCGTTCTCGCACCTGGAGAACTCGGAGGTGGGCGCCCGCTGCCGGCTCGGGCCTTACGCGCGCCTGCGGCCGGGCTCGAGCCTCGCGGACGAGGTGCATGTCGGCAACTTCGTCGAGGTCAAGGCCAGCCGTCTCGGCGTCGGCTCGAAGGCGAATCACCTCACGTATATCGGCGATTCGGAGATCGGCTCCAAAGTGAACGTGGGTGCCGGCACCATCACCTGCAACTACGACGGCGTGTCGAAGCATCGCACGGTCATCGAGGACGAGTGCTTCATCGGCTCCGACACGACCCTGGTCGCGCCGGTGCGCATCGCCAAGGGCTCGTACATCGGCGCGGGCTCTACGATCACCAAGGACACGCCCGCGGGCCAGCTGACCCTCGCCCGCGCCAAGCAGGCTTCCATCCCGTCGTGGAAGCCGCCGAAGAAGAAGAGCTGAGATGTGCGGCATCGTCGGCGCCGCCTCGCGGCGCGACATCGTCGCGGTGCTGGTCGAAGGCCTGCGGCGCCTCGAGTATCGCGGCTACGATTCCGCCGGCATCGCGGTGGTGAACGGCGCGAGCGTGCGGCGCGTGCGCGCGGCCGGGCGCGTCGCGGAGCTGGCGGCGCAGACCCGCGCGCAGAATGTCGCCGGCGGCACGGGCATCGCGCACACGCGCTGGGCCACGCACGGCGCGCCCACCGAGCGCAACGCCCATCCGCATGTCTCGGGCGACGTGGCCATCGTGCACAACGGCATCGTCGAGAACCACGAGGCGATGCGCGAGCGGCTCAAGCGCGCCGGGTACGCGTTCGTCTCCGAGACCGACACCGAGGTCGTCGCCCACCTCATCGCCGAGCACCGCAAAACCGCCGATTCGCTCTTCGCCGCCACCACCCGTGCCGTGTCCGAGCTGGAAGGCGCTTTCGCCATCGCCGTCGTGTCGGCGCGCGATCCCGATGCGGTGGTCGTGGCACGGCGCGGGCCGCCTCTGCTGCTCGGGGTCGGCGAGGGCGAGAACTTCGCCGCATCGGATGTCTCGGCGCTGCTCCAGGTGACGCGCCGCGTGGTCTATCTCGAGGACGGCGACTGCGCCGAGATCCGCCCCGACGGCTGGCGCGTCGTCGACGCCAGCGGACACCCCGCGGAGCGCAAGGTGCACGTTTCCGAGCTCACCGACGCCGCGGTGGAGCTCGGGCCGTACAAGCACTACATGCAGAAGGAGATCCACGAGCAGCCGGGAGCGCTGGCCAACACGCTGGAAGTGATCAGCGGCGCCGCTTCGCTGCAGCCCGGCCTTTTCGGCGCCGACGCCGAAGGCATCCTGCGCAGCGCGAGCTCGGTGCACATCGTCGCCTGCGGCACGAGCTACCACGCGGCGCTCATCGCGCGCTACTGGCTGGAAGACCTCGCCGGCATCCCGACGCGCGCCGAGATCGCGAGCGAGTACCGGTATCGCCGCTCGGTGCCCGACCCGAAGGGCTTGTTCATCACCATTTCGCAGTCGGGCGAGACCGCCGACACGCTTGCCGCGCTGGAGCACGCCAAGGGCCTTGGCTATGGCGCGACCCTGTCGATCTGCAACGTGCCGGAAAGCTCGCTGGTGCGCGCGTCAAGACTGCGCTTCCTGACGCGCGCCGGACCGGAGATCGGCGTCGCCTCGACCAAGGCCTTCACGACGCAGCTCGCGGCCCTGTTCCTGCTTGCGCTCGTCGTGGCGCGCGTGCGCGGACGGCTGGACGCGGCGGCGGAGCGCGCCCACCTGCAGGCCCTGCGCCACCTGCCGGCGGCCATGAATGAAATCCTCGCCACCGAGCAGCGCGTCGCCGCCTGGGCGCAGCGCTTTGCCGCCAAGCAACACGCCCTGTTCCTGGGCCGCGGCGTGCACTGGCCGATCGCCATGGAGGGCGCGCTCAAGCTCAAGGAAATCTCCTACATCCACGCCGAAGCCTATGCCGCGGGCGAGCTTAAGCACGGCCCGCTCGCCCTCGTCGACCGCGACATGCCGGTGGTGGCGGTCGCGCCGAGCGATGCGCTGATCGAGAAGCTGAAGTCCAACCTGCAGGAGGTGCGCGCGCGCGGCGGCGAGCTCTACGTCTTTGCCGACAAGGGCGCGCATTTCGCCGAATCGGAGGGCGTGCATGTGATCGAGCTGGGGGCCCACGCCGGCGCCACCTCGCCCATCCTGCACGTGCTGCCGCTGCAGCTGCTCGCCTACCATGCGGCGCTGGTGCGCGGCACGGACGTCGACAAGCCACGCAATCTGGCCAAGTCCGTGACCGTAGAATAATCTTTGCTCAGGGAGGAGGAACGCATGCGCATCAACGTTAGGGCCGCCGCCGCGGCGGCGGCCGTACTGTTCGCCGGAGCCGTCCACGCGCAGACCGAGATCCACTGGTGGCATTCGATGCCCGGCCCGCTCGGCGAGGCGCTCAACGGCCTGGCGACGAAGTTCAACGCCGAGCAGAAGGACTACCGCATCGTCACCACGTTCAAGGGCACCTATCCCGAATCGATGACCGCGGCGATCGCCGCGTTCCGCGCCGGCAACGCGCCGCACCTGCTGCAGGTGTTCGAGGTCGGCACGGCGACGATGATGGCGGCGAAGGGCGCCATCGTGCCGGTGGCCAAGGTGATGACGGACGCGAAGGAGAAGTTCGAGCCGAAGGCGTACCTGCCGACAGTGACCGGGTATTACAGCGACCAGAAGGGCAACATGCTGTCGTTCCCCTTCAACAGCTCCACCGTGATGTTCTATGTCAACAAGGACGCGTTCAAGAAGGCCGGTCTCGATCCGAACAAGGCGCCGCGCACCTGGAAGGAGTTCCAGGCCGCCGCGGACAAGCTGAAGGCGGCCGGCCAGCAATGCGTCTACACGACGAGCTGGCCCTCCTGGACGCATGTCGAGAACTTCAGTGCCTGGCACAACCTGCCGATCGGCACCAAGGAGAACGGCATCGCCGGCTTCGACACCCAGTTCACCATCAACTCGCCGCAGCACGTCAAGCACATCACCCTGCTCAGCGAGCTGGCCAAGAAGGGCCAGTTCACCTACGCCGGCCGCACCAACCAGGGCGACGCCAAGTTCATCAGCGGCGAGTGCGCCATGTTCACCGGCAGCACCGGCGCGCAGGCCGGCATCCGCCGCGGCGCCAAGTTCGACTGGTCGATCAACTTCATTCCGTTCCACGACGACATCGTGAAGGAGCCGCAGAACTCCATCATCGGCGGCGCCTCCGTCTGGGTGATGGGCGGCAAGAAGGCCGACGACTATCGCGGCGTGGCGAAGTTCTTCGCCTTCCTGTCGCGGCCCGAGATCCAGATGGAGTGGCACACCAAGACCGGCTATGTGCCGATCACGCAGGCGGCCTACGAGATGACGAAAAAGTCCGGGTTCTACGACAAGGATCCCGGCGCCGAGCTGGCGGTGAAACAGCTGACCCACAAGGCGCCGACGGCGAACTCCAAGGGCCTGCGCTTCGGCAATTTCGTCCAGGGCCGCACCGTGATCGAGGAGGAGCTCGAGGCGGTCTTCGCCGGCCGCAAGGAGCCCAAGCCGGCGCTCGACGACGCCGTGCGGCGCGGCAACGAGATCCTGCGCCAGTTCGAGGCTGCCAATAAGTAGAACGCAGTAACCCGTGGAAAAGCGGGTCCTCTTCCGGTCTGCGTGGCTGCCGTATGCGCTGGTGGCCCCGCAGATCGCGATCACCGTGGTGTTCTTCTTCTGGCCGGCGATCCAGGCCGTCTGGTACTCGTTCCACCTGCAGGACGCTTTCGGGCTCAAATCGCAGTTCGTCGGCCTGCAGAACTTCGCCGCGCTCTTCAGGGACTCGAACTACCTCGAATCCTTCAAGGTCACCGCGCTCTTCAGCGTGCTGGTGGCGTTTTCCGGCATCGCGATCTCGCTCCTCCTCGCCACCATGGCCGACCGCGTGGTGCGCGGCGCGCTCGCCTACAAGACGTTGCTCATCTGGCCCTACGCCGTGGCGCCGGCCATCGCCGGCGTGCTGTGGGCCTTCATGTTCGCGCCCTCGATCGGCATCGTGTCGTACGTCCTCAAGGGCTTCGGCGTCGACTGGAACTGGATCATCAAGGGCGACCAGGCGATGGTGCTGGTGGTGATCGCCGCCGTGTGGAAGCAGATCTCCTACAACTTCCTGTTCTTCCTCGCCGGCCTGCAGTCGATCCCGAGGTCGCTGATCGAGGCGGCGGCGATCGACGGCGCGAGTCCCGCGCGGCGCTTCTGGACCATCGTCTTCCCGCTGCTCTCGCCGACGACGTTCTTCCTGCTGGTGATCAACATCATCTACGCCTTCTTCGACACCTTCGGCGTGATCGACGCCACGACGCAGGGCGGGCCGGCGCAGGCGACGCAGATCCTCGTCTACAAGGTCTACCACGACGGAGTCAAGGCGGCCGACCTCGGCGGCTCCTCGGCCCAGTCGGTCATCCTCATGTTCATCGTCATCGCGCTGACCGTCGCGCAGTTCCGCTTCATCGAGCGCAAGGTCCAGTACTAATGATCGAGAACCGGCCCTGGCTCACCTTCTTCTCCCACGCCGTGCTCATCGCCGGCGTGCTGACCGTTGCCTTTCCGCTCTATGTCGCCTTCGTCGCCTCGACGCTCACGCTGGACGCGATCATGCAGGTGCCGATGCCGCTCGTGCCGGGCGACCAGCTGCTGAACAACTTCTCGCAGGTGCTGACCTCGGGAACCACCACCGGCTCCAGGGCGGCCGCGGCGACGATGCTGGTCAACAGCACGGTGATGGCGCTGGTGATCCCGGTCGGCAAGATCGTGATCTCGATCATCTCCGCGTTCGCCCTGATCTACTTCCGCTTCCCGCTGCGCGGCTTTTTCTTCTGGATGATCTTCGTCACCCTGATGCTGCCGGTCGAGGTGCGCATCATCCCCACCTTCAAGGTGATCTCGGACCTCGGCATGCTGAATACCTACGCCGGGCTCACCGTGCCGCTGATCGCCTCGGCGACCGCGACGTTCCTGTTCCGCCAGTTCTTCATGACCGTGCCGGACGAGCTCACCGAGGCGGCGCGCGTGGATGGCGCCGGCCCGATGCGCTTCTTCTGGGACGTGCTGCTGCCGCTCTCCAAGACCACGATGGCGGCGCTCTTCGTCATCCAGTTCATCTACGGCTGGAACCAGTACCTGTGGCCGCTGCTCATCACCACCGACGAGTCGATGTACACCACCGTGATCGGCATCAAGCGCATGATCGCGGGCGGCGACGCGGTCAACGAGTGGAACCTGATCATGGCGACCGCGATCCTCGCCATGCTGCCGCCGGCGATCGTCGTGGTCCTGATGCAGCGCTGGTTCGTCAGGGGCCTGGTGGAGACCGAAAAATAATGGCCGAGCTCTCGTTTCGCGACGTGCGCAAGAACTATGGCGCGCTTGAAGTGATCCACGGCGTGTCGACGGACGTCGCCGACGGCGAGTTCGTGGTGATCGTCGGGCCGTCGGGCTGCGGCAAGTCGACGCTGCTGCGCATGGTGGCCGGGCTCGAGCCGATCACCTCGGGCGAGATCCGCATCGGCGGCCGGGTGGTCAACAACCTGGAGCCCAAGGATCGCGACATCGCGATGGTGTTCCAGAACTACGCGCTGTATCCGCACATGTCGGTGTACGAGAACATGTCGTACGGCCTGCGCATCAAGGGCATGCCCAAGCAGGAGATCGAGGCGCGGGTGCAGAAGGCGGCGGCGATCCTCGAGCTCGCCGATTACCTCGAGCGCAGGCCGCGCCAGCTCTCCGGAGGGCAGCGCCAGCGCGTGGCGATGGGCCGCGCCATCGTGCGCGAGCCGGCGGTATTCCTGTTCGACGAGCCGCTGTCCAACCTCGACGCCAAGCTCAGGGTGCAGATGCGCGCCGAACTGCAGGCGCTGCACCGGCGGCTGGGAACTACCAGCCTGTACGTGACTCATGATCAGGTGGAGGCCATGACGCTGGCGCACCGGATGATCGTCATGAACGCGGGTAGGGCCGAGCAGATCGGCGCGCCGCTCGAGGTCTACGCCCGTCCGGCGACGACTTTCGTCGCCGGATTCATCGGCTCGCCGCCGATGAATCTGATCCCGCAGCAGCGCGACGGACGCAAGGTGCTGTTCGGGGTGCGCCCCGAGCACCTGGAGCCCTGCGCCGACGCCGAGGCGGGGCTCGTCGCCGATGTCGATCTGATCGAGCCCCTGGGCGCCGATACGCTGGTGTACGGGCGTGTCGACGGCGGCACGCGGATTGCGGCGAGGCTCCATTCCTCGGTCGACGCCCGCACCGGGCGCCTGCCGCTGCGCTATCGGCCCGAGCATGCGCACTATTTCGACGCGGGGACGGGCGCCCGCCTCGGCTGATGCTGAAGACCACGCCGTTCCATGAGCGCACCTCGGCGCTCTGTGTCAGCCATGCCTGGCGGCGCTGGGCAGGTCACATCGCGGCGAGCTCGTACGAGCTGTCCCACGAGCGCGAGTACCACGCGATCCGCGTGGCGGCGGCGCTTTTCGACGTCTCGCCGCTCTACAAGTACCTGGTGCGCGGACGCGACGCGGCGCGGCTGCTCGACCTGATCGTCACGCGCAACGTGCAGAAGGCGAGCGTCGGCCAGGTCCTTTACACGCCGTGGTGCGACCACGGCGGCAAGGTGATGGACGACGGCACGGTCGCGCGCCTGGACGAGACGCTGTTTCGCATGACCTCCGCCGAGCCGAGCCTGCGCTGGCTGGCGGACAACGCGCGCGGCATGGCAGTCGAGTTCACCGACGTTTCCGACGCCACGGCCGCGCTTTCGCTGCAGGGCCCGCTGTCATGGGCGATCCTCGAGTCGCTGGGCGCGCCGCCGCTCAAGTACTTCCGCATTGCGAGAGCCAGGCTGCGCGGCATCGACGTGGAGATCTCGCGCACCGGCTATACGGGCGATCTGGGCTTCGAGATCTGGGTCGATGCGGCCAGAGCCGTGCCGTTGTGGGATGCGCTCATGGACGCCGGCCGCGCCTACGGCATCATGCCCGCGGGCATGCTGGCGCTCGACGTGGCGCGCATTGAAGCCGGGCTGATGCTGATCGATGTCGACTACGTGCCGGCGCGCAAAGCGCTCATCGACAGCCAGCTGTCCTCGCCCTACGAGCTCGACCTCGCCTGGACGGTCAACCTGGACAAGGAGCGCTTCAACGGCCGCGATGCGCTCGCCGCCGAGAAGGCGCGCGGGCCGGAATGGCAGTTCGTCGGCGTCGAGATCGACTGGGATTCGCTCGAAAGCCTGTACGCCGAGGTCGGCCTCGCCACGCGAGTGCCCGGCGCCGCCTGGCGGATGAGCGTGCCCATCTACAGCGGTTCCGGGCAGGCCGGATACGCCACGAGCGGCGGCTGGTCGCCGCTGCTCAAGAAATACATCGCGCTGGCCCATCTGCGCGCGGAGTTCGCCACGCCGGGCACCCAGCTCGAGATGGAGATCACCGTCGAGCACCGGCGCAAGCGCGCCGCCGCCACGGTGGTGAAGAAACCGTTCTTCGATCCACCCCGGAAGAGGGCATGAAGCGCTACGACGCCATCATCGTCGGCGGCGGCCACAACGGCCTGGCGTGCGCGGCCTACCTGGCCCGCGCCGGCCGCAAGGTGTTGGTGCTCGAGCGGCGCGAGCGGGTTGGCGGGGCCGCATTCAGCGACGAGGTGTTCCCGGGTTTCCGCTTCTCGGTGTTTTCCTACGTGGTGAGCCTGCTGCGCCCGGAGATCATCCGCGAGCTCGAGCTGCCCCGGCACGGCCTGCAGATCCTGCCGCTCGAGAGCACGCTCACCCCCCTCGAGAATGGCGACTATCTGGCGCAATGGTCCGACCATGACCAGAATCGCCGCGAGCTGGCCCGCCATTCGCCGCGCGACGCCGAGGCCTACGACGAGTTCGGCCTGCTGCTGCATCGCATGGCACGCGCGGTGAAGCCGCTCCTCAGGGTGACCCCGCCCGACCCCGCCTCGCTCGATCCGCGGCAGCTCCTCGAGCTCCTGAGCCTCGGCCAGTATTTCCGCGGCCTGCCGGAGAAGGACCTGCACGCGCTGTGGAAGCTGCTCACCATGAGCGCGGCCGATTACCTCGACGAGTGGTTCGAGAGCGAGGCGCTGAAAGGCACCAAGTCGGCGAGCGGCATCATCGGCACCCTGCTCGGCCCGCGCTCGCCCGGCACCGCCTACGTGCTGCTGCACCATTACATGGGCGAGCTCGACGGCGTGTTCCGCGCCTGGGGCTTCGCCAAGGGCGGCAACGGCTCGGTCAGCGCGGCCATGGCCGCCTCGGCGCAGGCTCATGGCGCGGAGATCCGGACCCAGGCTGCGGTTTCGCAAGTCATCATCAAGAGTGGCAAGGCCACGGGCGTAGTGCTGGAAAACGGCGAGGAGATCCACGGCGCTTACGTCGTCTCGGGCGCCGATCCGCGGCGTACGTTCCTCGGCCTGGTGGGCGAGAAGCACCTGCCGGACGACTTCGCCGCGTCGATCAAGCGCTACCGCTTCCGCGGCTCCTCGGCGAAGGTCAACCTGGCGCTCGGCGAGTTGCCGCGCTTCACGTGCATGCCCGAGCCGGGTCCTCACCTGCGGGGCGCGATTTCCATCAGCCCTAGCGTCGATTACCTCGAGCGCGCCTACGACGACGCCAAGTACGGCGAGATCTCCAAACGGCCGTACATGGACATCGTCATTCCGTCCATGCTCGACCCGTCGATGGCGCCGCCGGGCAAGCACGTGATGTCCATCTTCGTGCAGTACGCGCCGTACCACCTGAACGGCGGCTGGAGTGATGCGCGCCGCGAGGAGCTCGGCGACACCGTGATCGACACGCTCGCGCAGTACGCGCCCAACCTGAAGGGCGCGATCCTGCACCGCCAGGTCATCACGCCGGCGGACATCGAGCGCATTGTCGGGCTTGCAGAGGGCAACATCTTCCAGGGCGAGCTGTCGCTGCAGCAGATGTTTTTCCTGCGGCCGGCGCCGGCGTGGTCGCGCTATCGCACTCCGATCCGCCATCTCTACCAGTGCGGCTCGGGCACGCATCCGGGCGGCGGCGTGATGGGCGCCTCCGGCCGCAACGCCGCGCTCGCCATCCTCGGGGATCGCCCGTGAGCGACGTGGTCGTCATCAGCGGCGGCGTCGACGGGCTGGTCGCCGGGTACCTGCTGGCCGGCGGTGGCCGTCGCGTTACGGTGGTACTGGAGCAGGACCTTCCGGCGGGCACGCCGGGCTGGGTGCCGCCGCCTGTCGCGCGCAAGCTCGGCATCGAATTGACTGTCCGGCGCCCGGACCCGTGGCTGCGCGCCCCGCTCCCCGGCGGCGGCGCGCTGGAGCTGTGGCAGGACATGCAGCGCAGCGTGGAAAGCCTCCGGCGCATCAGTCCGCACGACGCCGGCAAATGGCCCGAGTTCAGCGAGCGCATGGCGCGCCTCGGCGCCCTGCTCGAGCGGATCTATGTCGGGCCGCCGCCGAGCCTCGTCGACACGTCGTTCGCGCTGCGCGTGCGGCGCCTCGGCCGGCGCGGGATGGAAGATCTCATGCGGACGTTGCCGATGCCGGCGGCCGAGCTGCTCGACGACTGGTTCGAAAGCGATGTGCTGAAAGGCGCGCTCGGCGCACTCGCGGTCGCCGATTTGCAGCAGGGCGTGCGCTCGGCGGGAACGGCCTTTCGCCTGCTGCATTTCCACGCCGGCAGCCCGCCGGGTGTTTTCCGCGCGCCGAGCTCGAATCTCGGCGTGCTGCTGCGCGGCCGTTCGGGCGTCACGGTGCGTAGCGGCAAGGCCGCGCGCATCGCCGTGAGCGCCGGCAGAGTCACGGGCGTCATCCTAGACGGCGGCGAGGAGCTGGCGGCGGGCACGGTCGTCAGCGACGCCGCCCCCGGGCGAACGCTGCTCGACCTGGTCGAGCCGGGCTGGCTCGATCCCGATCTTGCCCGCGCCGTGGGTCACATTCGCAGCCGTCCCGTCGCCGCGCGAATGCGCCTGGAGCTCGAGCGCGCGCCCGAATGGCCGACGCTGACCCTCGCGCCGTCGCTCGACTATGTCGAGCGCGCCTACGATGCTGTGAAGTATCGGCGCGCATCCGCCCAGCCGGTGATCGACGCGGTGGCCGACGGCGCGGCAGTCGATGTCGTAGTCCAGTACGTCCCCGACGAAACCGCGGTATCCCTGGCGCCGCTCGAGCCGCACCTGCCCCTGATAACGCGCCAGACCGTGCAATACGGGCAGCCGCACCAGGCCGAGCTGGCGCTCGATCAGGCCCTGTGGATGCGGCCGTTGCCCGAGCTGGCGCGCTACCGGACGCCGATCGGCGGGCTGTGGCTCTGCGGCCAGGCCATGCACCCGGGCGCGAGCGTCGCCGGCGCTTCCGGCTACAACTGCGCAAGAGCGATACTGCGCGCTTGAGCCGCCGCGATTTCCTGCGCAGCTGCGCAGCGCTTGCCGCGCTGCCGTGGACAACGCACGTCAGCGCGCAACCGACGCGCCTGCGTGCAGCTGCCGCGAGCGTAAATCTTGTGGGAGCGGCGCATCCGCCGACAGCCGTATGGGCGTATGAAGGGGCCGTGCCCGGGCCCACGCTGCGGTTCAAGCAGGGCGAACGGCTGCGCATCGAAGTGGAAAACCGGCTGCCGGAGGCGACGACGGTGCATTGGCACGGCATCCGGCTGCCGAACGCGATGGACGGCGTCGGTGGCGTGACGCAGCCGCCGATCGCGGCCGGCGGCGGACGCTTCACCTACGAATTCGCGCTGCCCGACGCCGGCACCTATTGGTATCACCCGCACTTCGCGAGTCCGGGGCAGGTCGGGCGCGGCCTGTACGGCGCGCTGATCGTCGACGAGCCCGAGCCGCCCGCGGTCGACCGCGACATCGCGTGGGTGCTCGGCGACTGGCGCCTCGATCGCGGCGCGCGCATCGTCGAGGACTTCGGCAACTTCATGGATGCGAGCCACGCCGGCCGCATCGGCAATACCGTCACGGTGAACGGCGCCGTGCTCGATTCGTTCGAGCTGCACGCCGGCGAGCGCATTCGCCTGCGCCTCGTCAACGCCGCGAACGCGCGCGTCTTCGGGCTGGAGTTCCGCGGCCACCAGCCGCTGGTCATCGCGCTGGACGGCCATCCGGTCACGCCGCATCCTCCCGAGAACGCACGCGTCGTGCTCGGTCCTTCGATGCGCGTCGACCTCCTCCTTGACGCGACGGCCGAGCCCGGCAGCAGCCATGCGGTAGTCGACGACTTCTACGCGCGGCGCGCGTACCGGCTGCTCGACCTCCGCTATTCGCCCAGCCGGATTCGAGGCCGCGCCGGCGCGCCGCCGCCGAAGCTTGCGCCGAACCCCGTCGCCGAGCCGGATCTCGCCAAGGCGCAGCGCCATCGCGTGCGCTTCGAGGGCGGCATGATGGGCCGCATGCCGATGCGCGACATGCGCCACGGCATGGCGTGGATGGTGAACGGCAGGCCGGTGGCGGAGCACGACCATGGCGAGCCGCTGTTCACGCTCGCGCACGGCCGCTCGCACATCATCGAGATGGAGAACGACACGTCCTGGCACCACCCGATCCATCTGCATGGACATGTGTTCCGCGTCCTCAGCCTGAACGGCAAGCCGGCAGCGCACCGCCCGCTGCTCGACACCGTCCTCATGGCGCCCGACAGCCGTGCGGAGATCGCGTTCGTCGCGGACAACCCGGGCGACTGGATGTTTCACTGCCATGTGCTCGAGCACCAGGCGTCCGGGCTGATGGCCCTCATCCGGGTCGCGTGAAGCTGCGCACCGCGATCGCCTTCGCCACCGTTGCCGTCGTCGCGGCGGGCGCGGGAGTCTTCGTCTCGTTGCACAAGGCGGACTCCAAGCTGCCGTTCTCACGCAGCGTGGCGCCCAAGCCGGCCCCCCCGCTGCAGTTCGAGGACGGCGCCGGCCGGCCGCGCACCCTCGCCGATTTCCGCGGCAGGGTGGTGCTGCTCAACATCTGGGCGACCTGGTGCGCGCCGTGCCGAGAGGAGATGCCGGCGCTCGACCGGCTGCAGGCGCAGCTCGGCGGCCCCGGCTTCGAGGTGCTCGCCGTGTCGGTCGACCAGCAGGGGCCGGAGGTGGCGAGGCGCTTTTTCGCCGACGTGGGCATCAAGTCGCTCGCCTTCTACATCGACCGCAGCGCCAAGGCCGCCTTCCAGGCCAACGTCGCCGGCCTGCCGGCGACGCTGCTGATCGACGCCGAAGGCCGCGAGATCGGGCGTCATCTGGGCGCTGCACAATGGGACTCGCCGCAGGTGATCGAGAGCCTGCGCGGGTACACTAAACGCCCATGACCGTCTACATGCACAGCGCCGCGCGGGCGGCCAACGACCTGCCGATGACCGAAGCGGAGCGCAAGGCGCGCATCGAGCTCGCCGCCTGCTACCGCGTGTTCGACATGCTCGGCTGGACCGAGATGATCTTCAATCACATCACGCTGCGGGTGCCGGGCCCGGAGCCGAGGTTCCTCATCAACCCCTTCGGGCTGCATTACCGCGAGGTAACGGCGTCGAGCCTGGTGCTGATCGATCTCGAAGGCAACGTGCTGCGCGAGTCGAAGTGGCCCGTGAATCGCGCCGGCTTCGTCATCCATTCCGCGATCCACGGGGCCATGCCGCAGGCCCACTGCGTGATGCATACGCATACGACGAACGGCGTGGCCATCTCCTGCCTCAGGGATGGCCTGTCCTCGGACAATTTCTACGGCGCCATGCTGCACGGGCGCGTGGCCTACCACGACCTCGAGGGCGTCACCGTCGATCTCGGCGAGCGCGAGCGCATCGTGCGCGACCTGGGCGACAAGCACGTGATGATCCTGCGCAACCACGGCCTGCTGTCGTGGGGGTCGAACGTCGCCGAGGCCTATCTGCGGCTGTGGACCCTGCAGCGCGCGTGCGACGTGCAGATCGCGGCGGCCCAGGCCGGCGGCGATCTCCTGCGGCTGTCGCAGCCGGTGATCGATCGCATGCTGGCCGAGTCCGGCCCCGGCGAGGCCAAGACCTGCGAGGACGTCTTTGCGGCGATGGTCCGCCTGGTGGATGCCCGGGATCCGTCTTACCGAGATTGACGTTTACGTTAACGTAAACTAGGCTTTTTCCTTTTTGCGCG
>DASSPL010000167.1:0-2140 GCA_035699685.1 Burkholderiales bacterium
GGCATCAAGGTCGACAAGGGCCTGGTCGACCTGCCGCTCGCGCCCAAGGGCGAGAAGGTGAGCGAGGGCCTGGACGGGCTTTCCAAGCGCCTCGACGAGTATTTCAAGATGGGCTGCCGCTTCGCCAAGTGGCGCTCGACCATCACCATCAGCGACACGCTGCCGACCCACGCCTGCCTGTACGCGAACGCCCATGTGCTCGCGCGGTATGCCGCCGCCTGTCAGGCCGCGAACATCGTGCCAATGATCGAGCCGGAAGTGCTCCTCGATGGCACCCACACCGCCGAGCGCTCGGAGGAAGTGCACGAAGCCACCCTGCGGGCGGTGTATGCGGCGATCGCGGCGTACAACGTGTCCGTCGAGCACCTGATCCTGAAGACCAGCATGTGTGTCTCCGGCAAGGACAATCCGAAGCAGGCGAGCGTCGAGGAAGTCGCCGAGCGCACGGTGCGCGTGCTGAGGCGCACGGTGCCCGCCGCGCAGCCCGGCATCGTGTTCCTTTCCGGCGGCCAGAGCGACGAGGCCGCGACGGCGCACCTCTCGGCGATGGCGGCAATGAAGAACCCGTGGCCGCTCACGTTCTCCTACTCGCGCGCCCTGCAGAACCCGGCGCTCAATACCTGGCGCGGCCAGGCCGGCAACGTCGGCGCGGCGCAGAAGGCCTTCGCGCACCGCGCGCACATGAATTCGCTCGCCTGCCAGGGCAAGTGGAAGGCCGACCTCGAGAAGCAGGCGGCCTGATGGCGCAGGCGTTGTACGAATCCAGCGTCAAGAGCCTGCCGCGCATCGGCAAGGGCAAGGTGCGCGACATCTACGCCGTCGGCGCCGACAAGATGCTGATCGTGACCAGCGACCGGCTGTCCGCGTTCGACGTCGTGCTGTCCGATCCGATCCCGGACAAGGGGCGCGTGCTCAACGAGATGGCCAACTTCTGGTTCGAGAAGCTCGGCCACGTGGTGCCGAACCAGCTCACCGGCGTGGATCCCGAAACGGTCGTCAAGCCCGAGGAACGCGAGCAGGTTCGTGGGCGTTCCGTCGTCGTTCGCAAATTGAAACCATTACCGATCGAAGCGGTGGTCCGCGGCTACATCATCGGCTCCGGCTGGAAGGACTACCAGAAGACCGGCAAGGTGTGCGGCATCGAGCTGCCGAAAGGCCTGCAGCAGGCGCAGAAGCTGCCGCAGCCGCTCTTCACGCCGGCCACCAAGGCGGAGAGCGGCCACGACGAGAACATCTCGTTCGACGAGGTGGTGAAGCTGATCGGCAAACCGATGGCCGAGAAGGTGCGCGATGTCAGCATCCGCCTGTACAAGGAGGCGGCGGACTTCGCGTCGACGAAAGGCATCATCATTGCCGACACCAAGTTCGAGTTCGGCCTGGACGACAAGGGCCAGCTGGTGCTGATCGACGAGGTGCTGACGGCCGATTCGTCGCGCTTCTGGCCCGCCGATTCCTACAAGGTCGGCATCAGCCCGCCGTCGTACGACAAGCAGTTCGTGCGCGACTACCTCGAGACGCTGGACTGGAACAAGGAGCCGCCGGCGCCGAAGCTGCCGGCGGACGTCATCCGGAAGACATCCGAGAAATACCGCGAAGCGCTGCAGCGGCTGACAGGGAGGAAGCTGGCTTGATCGCGCCTTTAATCGGAATTGTGATGGGGTCGTCGTCCGACTGGGAGACGATGAAGGCGGCGGCGAAGACGCTGGACGAGTTCGGCGTGCGCTACGACGCGAAGGCGATGTCGGCGCACCGTACGCCGCACGCCGTGGCCGAGTGGGCCACCAACGCGCAGAAGACCGGCATGAAGGCGATCATCGCCGCGGCCGGCGGCGCCGCGCATCTCGCGGGGGTCGTCGCCGCGCACACCACGCTGCCGGTGCTCGGCGTGCCGATGCCCTCCAAGCATCTGCAGGGCCTCGACTCGCTGCTGTCCACCGTGCAGATGCCGAAGGGCATCCCGGTCGCCACCTTCGCCATCGGCGAGGCCGGGGCGGCGAACGCTGCGCTCTTCGCAGTGGCTCTCCTCGCCCTGGGCGACGAGGCCATGAAGAAGAAGCTCGACGAGTTCCGCCGCAAGCAGACCGACGCCGTCCTCAAGGCGCCGCCGCTCAAGCTCTGAATTCGGGGTCAGGGCCGTAAT
>DASSPL010000168.1:0-23960 GCA_035699685.1 Burkholderiales bacterium
CACCGTGCCACGGTTGACGAAGGCCCAGTTGCTGACTGTCGTCGTCTCGTTGCTCGCGACGATGTTGCGGAACGTGCCGCGGTTGTCGAAGGTCGGCGCCGTCCCGCCGAAGCTGTGCATCGAGTACGGATTCGGCGAATCCGAAAGCCATAGGCCTTCGTTGAGGATCACGGCGCCATTGCCGCCGCGCATGTGTCCGCCGAGCCAGCCCACCGTCCCCTGGTTGACGAGCGTTCGCGCGTTGAGATCGTGCGTGCTGCCGGTGGTGATGTTGAGCGTTGCGCCGGCCGTCACCAGCGTCTGGCCGCCGGGGCCCATCGTGCCGTCGGACCAGGTGGAGCTGCCGCTGAGATTGAACACTCCGGCGCCGCCCAGCACGCCGCCGCTCAGCACGAATGTGCCCTTCGCCTCCGATTCGGCAGCGACCGCAAGGGTGCCGCCGCTTACGACCAGCCCTTCCGTGATGAGGAGGCTGTTGACCGACTGCGTGCCCGAGCGGACGGTGATGGTGAGGTTGCCCGGCTTGTCGATAAGGACGTTGTCGTTGATGCCGGGGACGACGCCGGTGCTCCAGTTGCTCGCCACGTCCCAGAAGCCGCTCGCGTTCGAGGACCACGTGACGGTGGGGGCGAAGGTGAGCGGGTCGACGCTCAGCAGGATGCGGGGCTCGAGCGACTCGAAGACCGCCCTGCGGCGGAGGGCGGAAGGCGCGCGGCGGCGCAGCCCGGCGAACGCAGTGCGCATCGCCCTTACAAGCGGATGGCGCGCGAAGCGCCTCACGGATCGGACTACCGGTATTGCAATGGCCTCGCCCCCCCGGGTTTTTCTGGGCCTTGCAGTGCGATCGGACGCTAACACAAATTGCCGGCTTCAAGTCCGGCCGGCGCCGCCCCGGAGAATGGCGCGCACGCGGTTGCTGACAGTTGTTGACGCTATGCGCGGACGCGTCTAAGGCGTCGAGAGCGCAGCCGGCCTCGCACAGACTTGCGACAGCGCTTTAACCCAACCGCAGAACGTCCTGAAAAAGCAGCAGATCGGCTGCGATGCCCACCTTGAGATTCAATTCTGCTTCGAAACCTGGGCAAGCAGGATGTCGAGCGTTCCCGGATCCACCGGCTTCGTGAGGTGATGGTCGAATCCCGCCTCGGTCGCCTTGCGCCGGTCGGCTTCCTGTCCCCAGCCGGTGAGGGCGACGATCGTCACCTGCCGGCCGTGGCGCGTGCGCAGCTCGCGCGCCACCTCGTAGCCGTTCATGCCCGGCATGCCGATGTCGAGGATGGCGACGCGCGGGCGGAACTCCTCGCCCGTTCGCACCGCCGATTCGCCGTCGTAGGCGACGCGCACCTCGTGACCCGAGAGCGCGAGCACGCGCTGCAGCGAATCGGCCGCGTCGCGATTGTCGTCGGCGACCAGCACGCGCAGGCTTCGCGCGGGCTCCTGCGCCAGCGCGCCCTTGTTCCCGGCGGCCGGAACGCCGCGCGAAAGCGGCAGGCGCAACGCCATCTCGGTGCCCTGGCCGCTCGACGGAGGGCGCGCTTCGACCGCGCCGTCGTGCAGCGCGACGATGCCGCGCACCAGCGTCAGCCCGACGCCGGGCTCGGCGCGCTCGTCCATGCCGACGCCGTTGTCCTCTATGCACACGAGGACCGCGCCGCTCTCCACCGAGGCGGTGAGGCTGATCGAGCCGCGCGAGCGCATGTGGCGCGCGGCGTTCTTGAGGAGGATGGTGAGCACGTGCGATATGCGGCCGGCGTCGGCGTCGATCACCACGCGCTCGCTCGGCAGCAGCACCGAAAGGTGATGGCCCGCGGAGTTGACGTACGGCCGGCTCGCCTCGAGCGCCATGTCGACCACCGTGTCGAGCAGCACCGCCTCCTTCTTCAGCTCGAAGCGGCCGCGCGAGATGCGCTCGATGTCCAGCAGGTCGTCGATCAGGCGCGCGAGCTGGTCGAGCTGGCGCTCGATCACGCCCTGGCTCCACGCCACCTCGGGGTCCTGCGAGCCCTTGCGCCCGAGGATGGTGACGGCGTTGCGGATCGGCGCGAGCGGCCCGCGCAGCTCGTGCGCCAGCGTGGCGAGGAACTCGTCCTTGCGGCGCTCGGCTTCGCGCTCGGCGTGGATGTCCATGCCCTGCGCGACCCAGCCGTCGAAGCGGCCGGCGTCGTCGAAGGTCGGCGTATAGGCCCACTTCACCCAGCGGCGGCCGAGCCCCGGCAGCTCGACGAAGCGCTCGTACTGCAGCGACTCGCCGTGAACCACGCGGTCGACGAACGGCTGGATCTCGCGCATCGCCTGCGCGCCCATCACGTCGACGATGCGCAGGCCGATGATGTCCTTCTCGCGCCGTCCCGCCCACTTCGCGTACGTCGCGTTCACCCACGTGAAGCGTCCGGCACGGTCGCAGCGCACCGCGGCCACGGGTACCGTGTCCGTGATGACTCCTGCTTCACCGGGATGCGGGGTTTTCTTCTGCATTAATCGGCAGGCGGCATGGTAGCGAACGCATGCGCGCGTGCCCATATCGCCATTTCAACTACACCCTGCACTTCCGCGAACCGCCGAACAAAATGTGACGATCAGCGCTTGCACCGCGGCCGGATCGGCGGGCTTCGTGAGGTGCTTGTCGAATCCTTCAGCGAGCGCGCGCGCGCGATCGTGCTCCTGGCCCCAGCCGGTCAGCGCGATGAGGTGCGGCGCGGCGCCGTGCTTTGCGCGCAGTCGTCTCGCCACTTCATAGCCGTCGGCGCCCGGCATGCCGATATCGAGCACGGCGACATCGGGCGCGAACTGGTCGAAGAGCTGGATTGCAGACAGGCCGTCGTAAGCGACTCGCACCTCGTGGCCGTAGGCGCCGAGCAGCCGCGCGAGACTGTCGGCGGCATCGCGGTTGTCGTCGGCGACGAGCACGCGCACGCAGGCTTCGCCGCTCGCGGGCGCGGCCGGAGCGGGCGGGGCGACCGCCGCCTCGATCGAGGGCAGCCGCACCGTGAAGCGGCTGCCCTTGCCCGCACCGTCACTCTGCGCCCCGACCGAGCCGCCGTGCAGCGCGACGATGCCGCGCACCAGCGCGAGGCCGATGCCGAGCCCGCCGGTGGTATGCCCGGCATCCCATTGCGCGAACGCGTCGAAGAGGTGCTCGGCAAGCTCGGGAGGAAACCCGCGCCCCGTATCGGCCACCGTGCAGACGAGCTCGCCGCCTTCGCGCCGCGTAGCGAGCGTGACGGTCCCGCCGCTCGGCGTGTACTTGGCCGCGTTGTTAAGAAGGTTGGAAAACACTTGCGCGAGGCGCGTGCGATCGCCGTGCAGCCACGCCTCGCCCGCGGCGAGGCGCAGCTCGAGGCGCTGCTGCGCGGCGTCCAGGTGCGGGCGGCTGGTCTCGAGCGCGAGGTCGATCACCGCGTTCAGCGCCACCGGCTCCCGGCGCAGCAGCAGCTTGCCGCTCGTGATGCGCGCGATGTCGAGCAGGTCGTCGATCAGCCGCGTCATCTGGTCCACCTGCCGGTCGATGACCGCGCGGCTCCACTCGGCCTCGGGCGCGAGGCCTCGCTGCCGCGACAGCAAGGCGACGGCGTTGCGGATCGGCGCGAGCGGATTCCTCAGCTCGTGCGCGAGCATGGCGAGAAACTCGTCCTTGCGCCGGTCGGACTCGCGCAGCGCCTCCTGCGCCTGCTTGCGCTCGTGGATGTCGGAGATCACCGCCACCCAGCCGTTGGCGCGGCCATCCTCGCCGAAGGTCGGCTCGGCGACCGAGTAGATCCAGCGCGGCCCGAGGCGGGCGAAATGGGCGAGCCGCTCGTACTCGACGCGCCGGCCGGCCATCAGCTGGCCCACATACGGCCGCAGCGCGCGCATGCCGTCCTCGCCGATCACGTCGACCACCGGCCGGCCGATCATCTCCTGCGGCGTGAGGCCGGCCCAGGCGGCGAACACGCGGTTCGCCCAGACGTAGCGCAGGTCGGCGGAGACGCGCACCATGCCGGCCGACATGGTGTCGGTGACGAGCTGCAGCTCGGCCTCGCTGCGCCTCTGCTCGGTGACGTCGACGGTGACCACGCCCACGTAGCGCCGGCCATCGGCGCCGCGCAGGGGAAATTTCGTGCTGTGGAAGCGCCGCTCGCCTTCCGCGCCGGGCATGCGCAGGTCGAAAGTCGCCGCCCGGTCGAGCTCGAGCACGCGGCGGTCGTTCGCCTGGATGCGCTGCGCCGCTGCCGCCGGCAGAAGCTCGGCGTCGGTCCTGCCCTCCCAGTCGTCGCGCCCGAGGAATTCCCGTCCCGCCTGGTTGGCGAACACGTAGCGGCCCTGCTCGTCCTTCAGGTACACGAGCGTCGGCGAGTTCTCCATGAAGCCGCGGAAGCGCAGCTCGCTCGCCTCCAGGCGCGCGCGCGCCGTCTGCATGGCGCCGCCGAGCGCGGCGATCAGCGCCGTGGAGAGGAAATACGCGCAGGCCTCCACCAACTGGGGGGCGCCGCGGTAGGTCCATCCGACAGGCCGGATGAGCAGGAGCTCGGCGCCGATCCAGCCGGCCAGCGCCGCGGCGAAAGCCGGCGCGGCGCCGCCGTACCACGCGGCGACGATGACCGCCCCGAAAAGGGTGATGTACGGGACCCGCTCGCCGAGCCAGGGCGTCAGCGCGGCGCGCAGCGCCAGGGCGGCGCAGACCGCGAGCAGGGCGACGACGAGAGCGGACCAGCGCGTACGCAAGCGCCGATGGTAATGCCCCGAGGCTAGGCTGCGCGCTGCCTGCGCGCGAGATCGCTGCGCAGGCTCGCGCCCTGCCGCACCAGCTCGCGCTGGATCTCCTCGATGGCGATGCTGCGCGGAGCGACCGCGCGCCGTGCAGCGAGGCCCGCGCAGACGCCGGCCGCCTGCCCGGTCGCCATCACGATCGGCATCACGCGGTAGGACGAATGCGCCTCGTGCGTGCCCGAGATGCAGCGGCCGGCGACGATCAGGCCCTCCACGTTCTTCGGCAGCAGGCAGCGCAGCGGGATGTCATAGGCCTCGCCCGGCGGCAGGCGCTTCAGCACGGTGCCGGTGCCGGTGGGATTGTGGATGTCGACCGGGTACGAGCCGCGCGCGACGGCATCGTCGAACTTGCGCGCCGAGAGCACGTCGTCGGCGGTGAGCTGGTATTCGCCCAGCACGCGCCGCGTCTCGCGCACGCCGACCTGCACGCCGCTCTGCGCGACGTAGGACTTCTCGAAGCCGGGAACATAGCGGCGCAGGAACTCGGCGATTTGCCGCATCTGCTTGCGGCTCGCCCACTCGGCAAAACTCAAGTCCCACACATCCGTCCCGAGCACGCGCGTCACGCGCGTGCTGTTGACGCTGACTTCCTGCTCGTGCGGCGTGGCGAAGAACAGGATGTCCTCGCGCGGCAGGCGCAGCTCGCCCGCCTCGCTCGCCTCGCGCACCAGGTCCCAAAGCCCGTGCACGCCGCGCCACTGCTTCGGGTTCTGCGTCACGTAGGATTCGAAGTTGCGGCGCTGGAATTCGACGATGCGGAACATCAGCGTCATCGGCTGCACCAGGCCGTCGGAGCGCCCCACCTCGGACGGCGCGCCGGCCTGCACCGCGACGTCGCCGTCGCCGGTGCAGTCGATCGTCACGCGCGCGCGGATGGCGATCGGGCCGGACTTGGTCTCGAACACCGCGCCTTCCACCCGGTCATTCCCCAAAACCCCGCTGGCGAACGCGTGGAACAGGAACTGCACGCCCGCCTCGTCGAGCATCTCCAGGGCGATGAGCTTGAACCACTCCGGATCGAACGGCACCACGTAGCCGGTGGCGAGCGAGGGCTCGATCGCGCCGCCCGCTTTCACGAGCTTCTCGAGAAGCGTCTTCAGCGCGCCGGCGATGATCGCCTCGCCCGGCCCGTGGTCGGTCGGCAGCAGCGTCGTCGCGCCCTTCTTCTCCTTCTGCGGGGTCGCGGTGTGGAACGACATGAGCGGCATGACCAGCGCGGCCGTGGCGTTGCCGCCCAGGAAACCGTACCGCTCCGCGAGCACGACGCGCGCGCCGGCCTGCGCCGCGCCAAGCGCCGCGCCGAGGCCGGCCGGCCCGCCGCCGACGACGAGCACATCGGTCTCCGCCGCGAGGGCGGCGCGGCGCGGCGGCAGGTCTATCCGGGCTGCGTTCTCAGGCCGCTTTAGGGAGGGCATTGACCCGCTTGGCGCCGTCCAGCACTTCGAGCGCGATCTTGATCGTCTGGCGCGAGCGCTCCTGCAGCTGGGGCACCGACTTCGCCAGCGTCGCCTTGACCGCACGGCGCTCGTCGAACGAGGCGTCGAGGTGCGCGCAGAGGCGTCCGGGGTTGACGAGGTTGAGCGGCGGCGTCGGCAGCTTGAGGTCCTCGAGGAAGCCCGACACCTTGCCGGCGTAAGGCAGCGCGACGAAGGGCACCCCGCGCAGCGCCGCGAAGATGAGGAAGTGCAGCCGCATGCCGACGACGAACGTGAATCGCGACATCATGGCGAGCACCTGGCCGGAGGTGTATTCGCCGTTCAGCACGCGCGCGCGCTGCGCGCGCAGCATCTTGGCGATGACGGCGTGGCTGTGCTGGCTGTCGAGCACCGAATGCTCCATCGGCACGAACAGCACGTCGGCGTCGAAGCGGTCGACCATGAAGTCGGCGGCATTGGCGAGGAGCGCGTGGTAGACGTTCGGGTCGAGGTCGGGCGCCGCCACGCCGGGCTCGCGCACCGACATGCCGATCACGCGCCGCCGGCCGTCGAGGCCCTCGAACTTCAGCGCATTGCGCGGCAGCGACTCGGGCTTGAGCAGCAGCGCCGGATCGGCGGTGACGATCACGTCTTCGTGCACGCCGCATTCCTCCAGGCATTGCTGCGCGCTGCGCTCGCGCACGGTGATCGCCGCGACGCCGTCGAGGGCTTCGCGCACCGCTTCCTGCACCGTGGGGTCCTTGAGCGGCCCGGCGCCGACCGCGTACAGCAT
Organism: Burkholderiales bacterium; assembly: GCA_035699685.1. Classification (GTDB taxonomy): domain Bacteria; phylum Pseudomonadota; class Gammaproteobacteria; order Burkholderiales; family SG8-39; genus SCGC-AG-212-J23. Next base: position 6,955 of record DASSPL010000168.1, read on the forward strand.
GACCGGCACGCGGTGCTCCTTCGCCACCAGGACTTCGCGCAGGTAGGTGCGCGCCTCGGCGTCGTAAAGGATGCCGCCGCCGCCGAAGAGAAGGAGATCCAGGCGCTCGACCTCCGGCGCGACCTCGGCGCGCGAGAGCTTGCGCACCGGCACGGCGCGCTCGACCTTGTGCCGGCGCTTGGTGTCCTCGGCGTTGCGCGAGAACACCGTGATCTCGCAGCCCTGCACCTCGCGGCGCAGCTGCTCGATCATCGATTGGAGGATCGCCTCGTCGCCGAGGTTCATGCCCCCGTAGGAGCCGGTGATGCCGATCTTGGGTCCGCTCATGTCCCGAGGCGGCGTGCAAAATCCGGGCCCGGGCGGGTAATCCCGATCGGGTAGGATGAACGGACCATGGGGCGGGACCTGAAGGAGGTCGAGTCGGCGCTGGCCCACGACCTCAACAATTACCTGCAGGTGGTCATGGGTAACCTCGAGCTCCTGCGCCGGCGCGCACAGTTCGTGCCGGAGATCGTCAACGCCGCCCTCAATGCCACCCGCAACGCCGCCCAGCTCGCGGACCGCCTCACCGCCCTCGGCCGGCTGCACCCCTACGAGGCGCGGGCGGTGGACCTGGGCCGCCTGCTCACCGACCTCTGCGTGATCATGGAGCGCGCCTTGGGCGAGAGCTTCCGCGTCAGCGCGGAAGTGGCGCCCGATCTGGTGAAGGCGCTGATCGACCCGCGCCTGCTGCACGTCGTGCTGCTCGAGCTCGCCGGCCATGCGCGCGACGCCATGCCAGGCGGCGGGCAGATCCGCCTGCAAGCCGCCAACGCGGCCGACGGCCGGATCCGGCTCGAGCTCGCGATTGCGCCGCCCGAGGACATGGCGCGCGACATCGTCGAGGCCTGCATCCAGCGGCTCGGCGGCAGCCTGGAGCTCGCCCCGAACCTCGTCAGGCTGCACCTGCCCGCGGCGCGGTGAACCAGCTCCGCCAGCGCCTGCTCGAGCTGCACCACACCCTCGTCGAGGTCGAGCGGCAGGGCTACGAGCGCACTCGCGGCCGCCTGTCCGACAACGACTTCCTCAAGGCGCTGATCGAGGACCCGGTGTTCGCGTGGCTCAAGCCGTTGACGGCACTGATCGTGCGCCTCGACGAGGTCGAGGCCGAGCATCCTCCGCCCGAGCTGCGCGCCGAGATCCGCCAGCTCCTGAAGCCCGACGACCTGGGCCTCGCCTTCCAGCGCCGCTACCACGAGCTCCTCCAGCGCAGCCCCGACGCGCTCGTCGCGCACGGCGCCTTGATGGCCCTTCTCCGCTAAACGCTAAATGGGGTCAGATCAACATTTCAGGACAAACCGGTAAGCGGTCGACGCCACAGGCATCCCGCTGCACGTGATCCGGCGCGGCAACAACCGCGCGGCCTGCTTTGTTGCCGACGGGGACCGTCACCTGTACCTCAAGTGCCTTGGCGATGCCGCGAGGCTTCAACGACAGCCATAGCCCCGCCCGGGGACGCCATGGTAGGGCCGCTACAAGGGATGGCCCCTGGGAGGAGAGGCGTTCGTCGGCAGGGCCGAAGCGCTTCTCGGGCGGCCCGCCAAACCGCGAAGAGAGGCCGTCCGGACGGCGGCGTCAGCCGGCCGATGTATCAATCAGTCCTGAAATGTTGATCTGACCCCAGTTAGTCGATGCGCGCGCCGGAGGCCTTGACGACGCGCGCCATCTTGGCGAAGTCCTCGCGCAGAAGCTGGGCGAACGCTTCGGGCGTCATCGCCTGGGGGATGACGCCTTGCTTGTCCAGCCTTGCCAATATGGTGGGGTCGTTGAGCAGCTTGGCCACGGCGGCGTTGATGGCGTCCACTTGCGCCCGCGGCAGGCCGGCGGGGCCGAGGAGGCCGATCCACGAATCGAAGGCGTAGCCGGGCACGCCGCTCTCGTCGACGGTCGGCAGGTCGGGCAGGAATTTCGAGCGCTTGGCGCCGGTCGAGCCGAGCATGCGCACGCGCGCATCCTTGGCGTAGGGAATGGCGCCGATGTTCGCCGCGATCACCGCGTGCGCGCGGCCGGCGAGCACCTCGTTCACCGCCTCGCCGGTGGCCTTGAACGGCACGTGCACCATGTCGAGCCCCGCCATGCTGGCGAAGTACGCCATCGACAGATGCGTCGCCGAGCCGTTGCCGGCGGTGGCGTAGTTCAACTTGCCGGGATTCGCCTTGCCGTAGGCCACGAACTCGGCCACGGTGCGCGGCGGGATGGTCGAGCTCGACATCAGCACGTAGTCGACGTTGCCGATGTGCGCGATCGGCGTGAAGTCCTTCAGCGGATCGTAGGCGAGCTTGGTGTAGAGCGAGCCGGCGATGGTATGGCTCGCGGCCGCGAGGATCAGCGTCTGGCCGTCGGGCGCCGCCTTCGCCACCGACCCGGTGCCGATGGTGCCGCCGGCGCCGGCGCGGTTCTCGACGATCACGGTGCGGCCGAGCGCCGCGCCGAGCTCGGCGTTGAAAGAGCGCGCCACGATGTCCTGCACCCCGCCGGCCGCGAACGGCACGACGATCCGGGTCACGGATTGCGCATTCACCGTCGAAGCGACGAGCGCGAATGCCAGCAGAATCCACTTCATAGCTTGCACCAGTCCTTGATGATGGCCTCGTAGATCGACACGGACTGCCGGATGCGCTCCATGCTGCACCATTCGTCTGTCTGGTGCGCCATCTCGGCCTCGCCCGGTCCGAGCACCACGGTCGGCGCGCCGGCGTAGGCCTTGAGCAGGTTGGCTGCGTCGGTCATGTAGGTCGCGGTGCGCGGCTCATGCGCCTTGCAGATCTCGAATACGCGGGCGATCCACTCCTGCTGCGGCGGCGTCCACACCGGCGGCAGGTTGGAGAAGACGTCCATCTCGGCGCCCTCGCCGAGCAGCGCGCGCAGCCGCTCGAGCAGCGCTGCGTGGTCCATGCCGGGCACCGTGCGGATGTCGACGCCGATCGTGGCGGTATCGGGAACCATGTTCACGCCGCTGCCGCCCGCCATCGTGCCGACGTTCATGGTCGGCTTGCCCATCACGGCGTGCGGCGCGGCGCGGAAGTCGAACTCCTCCAGCCGCGCGACCGCGCGCGCCGCCTTGTAGATGGCGTTGTCGCCGAGGTGCGGCATCGAGCCGTGCGCCGACACGCCCCTGAAGGTGGCGTGGAACTTCACCGAGCCCTTGTGGCCGATGTACGGATAGTTCGAGGTCGGCTCGCCGACCACCATCGCGCCGGCCCTGCCCAGGATGCCGCTCTTCGCGAGGTGCTGCGAGCCGATGCAGCCGCCCTCTTCGGCGGCGGTGAGGACGATGACCACGCCTGGCGTGTTGCTCAATCTCTTCGAGAAAGTCCGCGCGGCCAGCATGATCGCCGCCACGCCGGCCTTCATGTCGGAGGAGCCGCGGCCGTAGAGCTTGTCGCCGTCGGTCTCGCCGGAGAACGGGTCCTTCGACCAGGCGCGCGAGCCCAGCGCCACGGTGTCCAGGTGGCCGGTCAGGCAGAGGGGCGCGTCGGTTCCGCCGGCGCGCGCGACGAGGCTGGTGCGCCCGGGCTCATACTCGTGGTACTCGACGCGAAAGCCCCATTCGCCGAGCAGCGCGCCTGCATGGCGCGCGCAGTCGGATTCCCGCCCGGGCGGGTTGATGGTGTCGAACTGGAGGAGATCGCGGGTAAGGGAAACTGCATCGGCGCCGGTCATGGCGCCAATGATAGGGCTACTTGATGGCCGCCACCCGGATGCCGCGCAACACGCTGGCGTAGGGACCGTCGGCGATCACGTCGAGCGAGCGCAGGAAGACCTCGAGCGGCGGCGCCTCCGCGCCCTCGACCCATGCGCTGACCGTCTTCAGGGGCACGCGGAAGAACGCGGCCATGCGCGCCCGCCCGCCGAGGATGCGCTCGGCGCGCGAAAGGGCGTTGACGTAGCGGGTGCGCTGATCCATGCGCCCCGCGCATGCAGGGGACATGCCGGACGCGTCGATCCGGCGATCCCCTCGCGCGTTTCGGCTACGCCGCCTTGCGGTCGGTGCGACGTCGCTTCGGCACGCCAGCGGCCTCCTGCGCGGAACGCCGGTCATGCTCGGCGAGGATGATCTCCATCGCGCGCTCGAACACCGCGCGCGGCGGGCCGGAGCGGGCGGCGAGCCAGTCGTCGAGCTCGCCCTTCGAGACCTGGAGGAAGCCGGCCAGCCTTTCCTTGCCGCCCTGCAGGTATTCGCACTGCTGGAGGATGCGGGCGCACATTTCCGCCCACCGGGGTTGATGGACCATGGACATGGGGAAAGGCCGAGCAAGAAAACGGCCGGGGCCCTTGGCAGCGGCCCCGGCCAGCTCGCATTCATCGGTCGGCGCAATAGGGAGGGTGCGCCGCGCCGTGCGAACGCACGAAGTCTCGCCGCACGCCGCTTAAGCGTCCCTTAAGGCTGGCGGAGCGATGCTGCGGCTGCGGACGTACCGGCGCCCAAGAGGGCGGGAGTCATCTCCGTGGTGGGGAGGGTTCTTCTGGGCTCGCGACACACCGCTTACGAACGGCGCCGGTACCGCCCGCACCACGCCTACCTTCGCGAGACGTTCTTGTCGATGATCGCCGCGAGGATCAGCACGAACCCCAGCACGCGAAGCAGGTAGGTATAGCCGACGCGCTCGTCGGCCGCGCCGAGCCATTGCGCCAGCGCCTGGTTGAGCGCGAGCAGCGCGAAAGCGATGCCGAAGGCGAGGAACAGGCGATCGCGGGTGCGCTTCCAGAAGCGCAGGAAGAAGAGCATGGCCACCACGAACCCCAGCGTCACGGCGCCCGAGAGGTACTCGATCATTCCGCCTCCCAGATGAAGCCGTAGAGCAGGAACAGGATGCCGGCGAGCGCCGCGAGCACGCGATAGGGGCGGAAGTCGAAGTCCGGGTAGATGACCAGGTCCAGGAACAGCAGCACGTTGTTCGCCGTGAGGCACACGAAGCACAGCGCGCTCCACAGGAGCAGCCGCAGCCCGGTGCGGCCGTAGGCGCGGAAAAGGAGCAGCATGCACGCCGCGCTGGTGAGCGCGGCGAGCGAGGCCAGGATGAAGTTCACCGTGCCCATGGCTATTTCCTTAGTTTGAACGCATCGGCGAACGAGCGGATCTTGCTGTCGCGCAGGCCGTAGATCACCCGGATCAGCGTCACCGGGCGCTCGCGGTAGACCTTCTCCAGCGTCGCGACGTGCGCGGCGAGGGGTTCGGCCGCGCGGTACTGAAGGCGCCGCTCGGCATCGAGAGCGACCAGGCCGCTTGCCTGCAGGCCCTCGACATAGCGCGCCGCGTCTTCCTCGCGCACCGCGATGCCCGACGCGATCAGCTCACCCAGGGTCCACCAGCGCGTTTCGTCGCGCCGCGCGGCCAGCAGCAGTTCCGCCGCCTCGACCGCCGGCATGGCGGCCTGGAGGAAGCGGCAGAACTCGTCCGAGAAGTCGGCGTCTTGCGGCGCCAAAAGCCTGGAGCCCCCTAGCGGGGCGCGCTCGCGGCGAGGATCTCGCGGCGGATCAGGATCAGCTTCGCCTTGACGCGGGCCGCATTGTCGGGCCCGAGGCGCAGCATGATCTTCTGTCCGGCCGAGCGCGTCTCGAGATCGGGGTCGGCGAACTCGTAGTGCACCTTCGGCCGCATCAGCTCCGGCGAGGCGGCGAGGTCCGGCGCCGACAGCAGGTCGTCGATGGCCGCGACCAGGCGGTCGTTGAACTGCCGGTCCGGGTAGCCGAGCTCGACATACGCACGCTGGAAGAGCGGATAGGCGCGGGCGTAGTCGCGCACCAGCGACTGCTCGTCCAGCGCCTCGAAGATGCGCACGTAGGGCGCATAGCGGTCGTAGTTGCCCGGCTCGTAGACGCCGGGCACGCCGGCCAGCGGCATCATGCGCCGCGGCGCGGTCGGGCGCGGCAGGTTGTCCACGGTGGCGACGATGCGCCGCACCAGCGCCACGGGCAGGAAGTAGTCGGCGAACGCCTGCCGGCCGATGAGCGCCGCGAGCCGGTCGCGCATCATGGAGTCGCTGTTGTCGAGCGAGGGCAGCGACGGCTCGGGCTCGGCCTTCGGCGCGGTCGCCAGCGGCGCGGACGGCGCGGCCGGCAGCGCCGGCGCGGCTGGAGCGGCGAGCTCGGCGGCCGGCTGCGGCGCCGGCGCCTTCAGCGAGTCGTACAGCTCGTAGTAGAAGTACGCCGCCGCCGCCGCGATGAGGAGCGCCACGCCGATGAGCGGCCACGGCAGCGGGGTATGGAACGGCGGCAGCTCGGGCCGCTCGTCGTCCAGCCATTCCTTGTGCATCGGGCCATTATTCGCCGCCTCTCTTAAGACGGGCTTAACGCTTTTCGTGTCATCTTGCCGGCATGGAAAGCCAGGGGGATTTCGAGGCCGGGCAGATCGCGATGGTGCCGCAGGCGCCCGGCGCCTACCGTTTGTGGGCGCGCGGCCGGGTGCTGTTCGTCGGCGTCGCCTGCGGCGCACGGTCGCTGCGCACCGAGCTCAACCGCCACTGGCGCGGCGATTTCGGCCCGAGCACGCAGGCCGCCAGCCATTTCGACTGGGTCGTGGCGCAGACCGCCGCGCATGCCCATGAGCTGTACCGGAGCTTGTACGCAAGCTCGGGCTTGCGCTAGCCTCGAAGCATGCGGGCGCTAGTCGTGGAAGACGATCCGATGATCGGGCGGGCGGTGGTCGCCGGCCTGCACCAGCACGGCTACGCCGTCGACTGGGTCAAGGACGGCGCCGAGGCCGAGCTCGCCCTCGCCCACGCGGTGTACGACGTCGCGCTGCTCGACCTGGGGCTGCCGCGCAAGGACGGCCTCGAGGTGCTGAAAGGCGTGCGCCGCGCGAAGAACGACCTGCCGGTGCTGATCATCACGGCGCGCGACTCGGTCGCGGACCGCATCGCCGGGCTCGACAACGGCGCCGATGACTACCTGGTGAAGCCGTTCGACCTGGACGAGCTCCTCGCGCGCACCCGCGCGGTCATCCGCCGCCACGGCGGGCGGGCGCAGTCCGAGAGCATCTACGGCGCGCTGACGCTCGACCCGGCGCGCCGGCGCGTCGTGTTCAAGGGCACGGAGGTGGAGCTTTCGCCGCGCGAGTTCGCGGTGCTCGAGGCGCTGATGAAGGAGCCGGGCGCCGTGGTGTCGCGCGAGCGGCTCGAGGACGCGGTGTACGGCTGGGGCGAGGAGATCGGCTCGAACTCGATCGAGGTGCACGTGCATCACCTGCGCCGCAAGCTCGCCCCGGAGCTGATCCGCAACGTGCGCGGCGTCGGCTACCGCATCGCGCGCCTTCCTTGAAGTCCATCCGCCGCACCCTGGTGCTCTGGCTGGTGGGCGGCCTGGCCGTCGGCAGCCTCGCGGTGCTGGCCGGCACCTACGCGCTCACGCGCAGCCAGATCGGCCGCATGTTCGACGAGGAGCTGCGCCAGGTGGCGCTCGCGGTGCAGGTGCGCGAGGACCTCTGGGGGCAGCGCCGCGTGCGCATCGCGCGGCCCGGCTTCTCGCTCTCGGTGCGTGCGTACGACGCGACCGGCCGCACCTACTTCGAGACGCTGATGCCCTCGCTGCCCTCGGACACGCCGTTCGTTTTCGTCGAGGGCCTGAGCCACGCGGAGACCGCCGAAGGCCGCTGGCGGCTCTATACCCACGTCACCTCCGACGGCATCGTGCAGGTCGGGCAGCCCACCGCGACGCGCGACGCGCTGGCGCGCGAGCTCTCGCTGCCGATCCTGATGCCGATGCTGATGCTGATCCCGCTGCTCGCGGCGCTCATCGCGTGGGCGCTGCGCCGCGGGCTCGCGCCGCTGCAGGACGCGTCGCGCTCGGTCAGCGACCGCGACGTCTCGCGCCTCGACCCGCTGCCCACCGACGGCGTGCCGCGCGAGCTGCTGCCGCTCGTCGAGCAGATCAACGCCCTCCTCGCCCGCCTCGCCAACTCGCTCGACGCGCAGCGGCGCTTCCTCGCCGACGCGGCGCACGAGCTGCGCTCGCCGGTGTCCGCGCTCGCCCTGCAGGCGCAGCTCGCGCAGCGCGCGCCGAGCCCGCATGCGCGCAGCGAGGCGCTGGAAGAGCTGCGCCGCGGCACCGAGCGGGCGCGGCGCCTGATCCAGCAGCTGCTCGACTTCGCTCGGCTCGACCCCGGCGTGCAGCCGGGGCCGATGGTGCCGATCGACGTGGCGAAGGTGGTGCGCGAGGCCGTCGGCACCTACGCCCAGCGCGCCGACGAGCTGGTCGTCGACCTCGGCGCGGACGCCGCGGGCAGCGCCTACGTGTCCGGCAACGAAGCCGAGCTGCAGTCGCTGGTCGCCAACCTCGTCGACAACGCCCTGCGCTATGCGCCGCCGGGCACCGCGGTGACGGCCGCGGTCAAGGAAAACGCCGACATGGTGGAAATCTCGGTGGTCGACTCCGGCCCCGGCATCCCGCCGGAAGAGCGCGAGCGCGTGTTCCGCCGCTTCCACCGGCTCGCCGGCGATACCACCTCCGGCACCGGCCTCGGCCTCGCCATCGTCGGCTCCATCGTCGAGCGCCACCACGGCACCATCCGGCTGGAAGACGCGCAGCCGGGCGCAATGCCGCCCGGGCTCGCCGTCCACGTCGCCCTCCCGGTCCTCGACACGCACCGCACGCCGCTGCAGCGGAAGCTCCAGCTCGAGCACTCTTAAGCGCCGCTTAAGCTTTTCCGGCCATCCTGCCGGGCCTGCAGTTCGCCGCGTGCGCCGGTGCCACCGCCAGCGGGCGCATCCAAGAGGGAGGAGGAGCGCGGCTCTCGATCGCGCCGGCCGGTGGGCCGCGCGGTCTTTTACTTCAACTCGATCTCGACGAACACGAATTCGTGCTCGCCGGCGTTCACGATGTTGTGCTCCACGCCGGCGGGACGCGTGTACGTCTGGCCGAAGCGAAGCTCGGTTTCCACGTCGCCGTTCGCCGTCTCCGCGAGCAGCCTGCCCGCCGTCAGGCACACGACCACGTAATCGTGCGCGTGGCGATGCCATCCCGTTTCCGCGCCCGGCGCGAGCCGCCACTCGGTGACGATGACCCGCTCGGTCTCCTGGATCGGGATGCCGGTCGCGCGCGGCCGTGTCATGCGGCGCTCAGTAATGCAGGCTCATCGTGAGATCCGCGTTGCGCCCGTCGTAAGGGAAGCTCGCGGCGGAAAAAGGCGGCACTCCCAGGAACGCCTTCGCATCCCTCGAGAAGCCATAGCCTTCGGTGGGGACGCCGAACACGTTGGTGTCGAGCTTGCCGTTCATGTTTTCATCATGGATCACGGCGATCGCATAGGTGCCAGGGGGAATGTCTTCGAAGTCGCAACGCGCCTGCGCCTTGCGGATCTTGATCACCATCACATTCGTCGCCGAGCGCAGAAATTCGGTGGGGAAGCCTGCCGACGATTCGAAAAGCGCACAAGCGACGGTACCCGTGCTGTTTCTTATGTTCAGAATCTTGACGTGAATTCCGGGACAAGGCGATTGGGCAAGGCTGACCACGGGAATGCTCGCAAGCGTGAGCGCGGCAAGCCCGGCCAGCGTGGAAAGCGCCGTCGACTTTCGAAGGGTTGACTCGGCCATGATCGTCCTGGCGGCTGCAAGAAACTCCCAATGCTCGCCACCCGGATCGACTCGCGGTTTGATCGGGATCAATCGTTCCGCCCTCGCCGCGGCTGCGGAGGTCGCCGTGCGCGGTGGACCATCCCTACCCCCGTTTGTTCTTCTCGCGGTAATGCTACCGGTTTGCCAGTAAAGTGCCTCGCGATGGCCTCGCTGATGTCACCGTACACGCTCGCGGGAAGGCGGCTGCGCAATCGCCTGATCCACGCCTCGATGTCGACGCGAATGGCGCAGGCCGCCGGTGTCACCGACCGCCTCGTCGACTATTACGCAAACCGCGCGAAGGGCGGCGCGGCGCTCATCGTCACCGAGCCGCTCAGCATGGCGCAACACCAGGATCTGGCTAGCCGGGTGCGCGCGTTCAACGACGATCAGATCAAGGGACTCGAGCGCTGGGCCAGCGCGGTCGAGGCGCACGACTGCCGGCTGCTCGGGCAGATCTTCGAGCGCGGGCGCGGCCGCAACCTGCCGGGGCGCAACCCCGACGCGATCGGCGCCTCGGCGCTGCCCGACGACCTGAGCTGGACCGTGCCCCGCGCGCTCACCGCTGGCGAGATCGAGGGGCTGATCGAGGAGTTCGCGCTCTCGAGCGCCCGGCTGCAGCGCTGCGGCTTCAGCGGCGTCGAGCTCTCCGCGGCGCACGGCCACCTGTTCCACCAGTTCCTCTCGCCGCAACCCAATGTCCGCACGGATCGGTATGGCGGAGACCTGCGCGGGCGCACGCGGCTGGTTGCCGAGCTGGTGGCGGCGATCCGCGCGCGATGCGGCAGGGACTTCATCATCGGCCTGAAGCTGCCCGGCGACGACGGGGTTGCCATCGGTCCCAAGGAAGCAGCCGCGATAGCCGTCGAGCTGACGCGACCCGGGAATGTCGACTACGTCTGCTTCGCCCAGGGCAGCCATGCGCGTTCGCTGGAGATGCACGTGCCGGACGGGCACTGGCCTCGCATGCCCTATCTCGGACTGACGCGCGAGCTGCGCAGGGCGATTCCCGGCGTCCCGGTGGCCGCCGTCGGCCGCATCACGGATCCGGCGGAGGCCGATGCCCTCCTGCAACGTGGTGACGCGGAGCTGGTTGCGCTCGGGCGTGCGTTGGTGACGGATCCCGCATGGCTGCTGAAAGCGCAGGCCGGCCGTGCGCACGAGATCCGGCACTGCGTCGCGTGCAACACCTGCTGGGACCGCATCACGGCGCAGAACCTGCCGATTGCCTGCGACAACAATCCGCGGCTGGCCGAGCCGGACGAAGTCGACTGGCGGCCGAAGCCGGCCCGGCACAAGAAAAGAGTGGTGGTGGTCGGCGCCGGGCTCGCGGGCATGGAGGCGGCCTGGGTGGCGGCGGCGCGCGGCCATGAAGTCATCGTATTCAGCCGTTCGCGCGAGACAGGCGGCAAGGCACGGCTGCGTGCCCGGCTGCCGGGCGGCGACGGTTTCGCCAACGTGTTCGGCTATCAGCTGGCGCAGGGACAGAAGCGGGGTGTCAGGATAGAAGAAGGGGTCACTGCGGCGCTCGCGGACATCCTCGCGCTGCGGCCCGACTGCGTGGTCCTCGCCGCGGGCGCCAGCATGATCCCGCCTGCATTCGCGCCGTCGCTGCCGGACCTGCGCACGGCCATCGCAGACGTGCTCAAGCTGCGCAGCCGGCAGGCGGGGACGGCGGTGCTGTATGACATGGACCACACCGAGGGCACCTACGCCGCGGCCGAGCTCCTGCACGAGCGATTCGAGCGCTTCGTGCTGGTCACCCCGCGCGATTCGATCGCACAATCGGCGCCGCTGGTGACCCGCCAGGGCATCCTGCGGCGGCTGAGCGAGAAGCGCGTCGACCTCGCGGTGCTGTCGGAGGTTCGCCTGGACGACGGCTTCGAGGAGGGACGCGTGCAGTGCGTGAACGTATACAACGGCGACGTCCGCATGATCGAGAATGTCGCCTTCCTGTCCTGGTCGACGCCGCGCGCGCCCGAGGCCAGCCTGGCCGGGCCGCTGCGCGAGGCGGGCATCGAGGTGCGGGTGATCGGCGATTGCCGGTCGGCGCGCGGCGTGCTCGAGGCGACCAGCGAAGGACATTTCGTCGGCAATGCCATAGGAGAAGACTGACCATGAGAAATCTGCTGGCGCTGGTTGCGGCGCTGATGTGCGGGACGGCAGGAGCGCAGCAGGACTGGCCCACCAAGCCCGTCGTGATGATCAACCCGTTCACCGCCGGCTCGGCGGTCGACGTGGTGGCGCGCCTCGTCGGGGGACGCATCACGCAGAACACCGGCCGCTCGTTCGTGGTGGAGAACCGCACCGGCGCCTCGGGCAACATCGGCACCGAGGCGGCGGCCAAGGCAAAGCCCGACGGCTACACCTTCCTCGTCGGCTCGCCGGGCACGATGGCGATCAATCCGCACCTCTTCAAGACGCTGCCGTACGACGCGCTGAAGGACTTCGTCGCGGTCACGACCTGGGTGTCGTTCCCGCAGGTGCTGATCGTGAACCGCGACCTGCCGGTGAAGAATTTCGACGAGCTGATCGCCTACGCGAAGGCGCGGCCGGGCAAGCTGAACCACGCCTCGTCCGGCAGCGGCAGCACCTCGCACCTGGTAATGGAGCTCGTCAAAGCGGCCGCCGGGCTCGACATCGCGCATGTGCCCTTCCGCGGCGGCTCGCCGGCGGTGCAGGCGGTGATCGCGGGCGATGTGCAGATGGCGGTGGAAGGCCTGCCCTCGCTGCCGGGGCATCTCAAGGCGGGCTCGATCCGGCCGATCGCCGTCACCTCGCTCAATCGCGCGCCCACGCTGCCCGACGTCCCCGCGATCTCCGAGCGCTTCAAGGACTTCGACGCGGCGGCGTGGGTGATCCTTTTCGCGCCCGCCGGAACGCCCGCGCAGATCGTCGAGCGCATGGCGCAGGAATCGGCGCGCGCGCTCGCCGACGAAGGCGTGAAGTCGAAGCTGGCGGAGATCGGCGCCAGCACCGTCGGCAGCAGCCCGGCCGACACCGCGGCGTACCACCGGCGCGAGCTGGAGAAGTTCGGCCGCGCGGTGAAGATCTCAGGCGCGAAGCCGGAGTGAAGCCGCCGCCATCTCCTCGCCGGCGATGAGGCCGAGCCCGAACGACTGCGCGAGGCCGTTGCCCGGCAGGTAGCCCTCGCCGCCGCGCCCGGCCAGTCCCGCCGCCGCGCCGCCGGCGGCAAACAAGCCTTCCACCGGCGTGCCATCCGCGCGCACCACGCGCGCTCGCCGGTCCACGGCCAATCCACCTTGCGTGTGCGCCAGTGCGCCGGTGACCCAGGCCGCGTGCAGCGGCGGCTCGAGCGGCGGCCCGAATTTCTTCCTGCCCAGCGGATCGCCGTTCCGCGCCATGCGCGCAAACGCTTCGAAGGTCCCGGTGAATGCGACGGGGTCGATCTTCGCCAGCCGCGCCAATGCCGCCGGATCGTCCGCAGCGAGCACGACGCCGGCGTTCCACGCCTCGCGATACGGCCCCTGACGCATCACGACATCGTGGATGCGCCGGTCGAACACTTCCAGCGCCACGCCCCCGGGCTGCGCGAGCACGAACGACGCGAGCTCCGAAGGCCCGACGTCCTCGCGGACGAAGCGGCGTCCCTCGCGGTTGACCATGAAGGCGCCGAGCCCGGGCAGCGCCATGCCCAGGCGCGTGCCGGTTCCGGGATTTACGTGTCCCTGTCCCTGGTAGCCGTCCATCAGCGCGACATCCGCGCCGAACTGCCGGCCCCAGACGATCGCGCAGCCGTCGTTCGGCCCCGCGCCGATGTGCAGCGCCGCCGCCATTTCGGGCAGGAACTCCTCGAGCAGCTTGCGATTCGCCGCGAATCCGCCCGTCGCGAGCAGCGCCGAGCGGGCGCGCTGCCCGCTCGGTAGAACTCTGAACAGATCTCCTTCCCGGACGAGCCCGGTCACTTCGACACTATCGACCACCCGGATGCGCGGCTGCCGTGCCACCGCCTCGCGCAGCATCCTGTGGAGCTCGCGTCCGCTTTCACCCGGCGTCGCATGCAGCCGCGCGACGCGGTGGCCCGGTGCCACGATGTTGCTCATGACATGGATCGGCAGCCCGGCCTTATCGGCGAGAAAGTGCACCGTGTCGGTCAGGCGCTTCGCCACCGCGTCGACGATCGCCTCGTTGGTGCAATCGCCGGCCTTCGCCCGCACGTCGCGCGCGAACGCTTCCGCGTCGTCCTGGATTCCCGCCTCGCGCTGGAACCGGGTTCCCGCGCCGGGGAAGAGCCCGCCGCTGACGAGCAGGTTGGACGGCCCGGCGAGATCGCGCTCGAGCAGCAGCACTTGGGCGCCCGCATGTGCCGCCGCCAGCGCCCCCATCAGGCCGCCGGCGCCGGCGCCAATGACTATCGCGTCCGCGTCGCTCATATGACGATGCGGCACATGATCCTCGTGGGCCGGGCCGTCACGCAGAGCTTGCCGCGCACCGGGAACGCGACGCTTCCGAACATCTTCTTCTCCCGGTCAACGAGATGCTCGTCAGACGTGCCTTTAGCTGTAGCCATTCGACCTGAGATTACAGACTTCGGACACCCACGCGCGTGCGGCGTCGCGAATGTACGCGAGGTCGCGTTCGCGGCCGAGCGAGTGGTCGGCGCCTTCGAGCCACTGCATGTTCCAAGGCGCCTTCACGGTCTGCAGCGCACGCTCCATCAGGTCGCGGCTGCAGAGCTTGTCTTTGGTGCCGTTGAAGCAGAGTACAGGCACCTGGATGCGAGGCAGGTGAGCGTCGCGCAGCTTCTCGGGCTTGCCGGCGGGATGAAGCGGATAGGCGAGGAGCAGAAGCCCGTCGCATTTGAAGCCGTCCGCGGCGAGCATCGTCGCGACGCGGCCGCCCATCGAGCGGCCGCCGAGGATGAGCTTGCGGCCTTCCACCCGCTGTCCGGCGACGACCTCCTGGAAGCGCTGGCGCAGGACGGGCATGGGGTCTGGAAGCCTGGAGCCGCGCTCGCGGTAGGCGAAGTTGAAGCGCACCACCTCGAGGCCGGCCTGCTCCAGCGCCGCGGCCGAGCGCAGCATGCCGCGGTCGTCCATGTGGCCGCCCGCGCCGTGCGCGCAGATGAAGAGCGGTTTCGGACTCCGGGATAAAGGCCCCGCGTCGCTGATCATCAACAATCCAAGGTAGTGAGCACGGCCGAACCGCAGTCAGCCTATTTCGCCTCGCGCCGCCGGGATTACGGGCTGCGCTTCGTGGCGCGAGTCTATCCAAACCGGGTCGTCGGGCTGGCGCTCGGCGCCATCGCGGTGGCCACGGTGTTCTGGACCAACGGGGCGCATCCTGTGGCATGGCTCGGGATCGGCGTATTCGCGCTGGTCTGGCCACACGTCGCCTACGGGCTCGGGCAGTCCGCCGGCGACCCGTACGCCGCCGAGGTGCGCAGCCTGACCATCGACTCGGCGCTGGGGGGCGTGTTCATCGCGCTCATGGAGTTCAATCTCCTGCCGAGCGTGGTGATCGCCGTCATGCTCAGCCTGGACAAGCTCACGGTGGGCGGGCTGCCTTTCCTCGCGCGCTGCACGCTGGCGCTGGTGGGCGGCTGCGTCGCCGGCGCCGTCCTCACCGGCTTCGACATGCGGCCGGAAACGACGATGGCGCAGATCTACGGCAGCCTGCCGCTGCTGGTGGCTTATCCGTTGATGGTCGGCCTGGCGAGCTACCGCATGGCGCGGCACATGCGCTTCCAGGCGCGGCAGCTCGAGACGATGAGCAGCACCGACGGCCTGTCGCAGATGCTCACGCGCCAGGCGTGGGAGAAGGCGGTCGCGGAGGAGTTCGAGCTCGGCCGCCGCACCGGCCTGCCGGCGGCGTCGACATCGACGGCCTGCAGACGATCAACGATACCCGCGGCTATCCGACCGGCGACGAGGTGATCCGCAGCGTCGCCGCCATCCTGCGCGACTCGGTGCGCTCGCACGACGTGCCGGGCCGCTACGGCGGCGAGGAATTCGCGGTGCTGCTGCCGGGCGTCGATGCGCAGCGAGCGGCGGAGATGATGGACGGCGCCCGCCGCACCATCAGCTCGGCCGCGCTCGAGAAGAGCGCGCTGCTGCGCGCCACGGTCAGCATCGGCGTGGCGCACATCGAGCCGCGCCACGAGACCTATCGCGACTGGGTGGCGCACGCCGACCAGGCGCTGCAGGCGGCCAAGGCGCAGGGCGGCAATCGCACCGCGCGGCGAGATGCGCTCGACTGGACGGCCCGGACCGGCTGAGAATGGGAAGCATGCGATTCCTCCTGGTCCTGGCTGCCTTGATCAGCTTCGAGGCCGCGGCGCAGCCCTACCCCTCGCGTCCGGTGCGCTTCATCGTCGGCTTCACGCCCGGCGGCGGCGTCGACATCAACGCGCGCATCCTCGCCGCGAAGCTCGCCGAGTCGCTCGGCCAGCAGGTGGTGGTCGAGAACAAGCCCGGCGCCGGCACCAATATCGCGAACGAGCTCGTCGCCAGGTCCGCGCCGGATGGCTATACGCTGCTCTTCAACAGCCCGGCGTTCGCCATCAACCTCGCGCTGTACGCCAAGCCGCCCTATGCGCTGCGCGACTTCGCGCCGGTGTCGGTGTTCTCGGAGAGCGTCAACCTGCTGGTCGTGCCGGCGTCGCTGCCGGTGCGCACGGTGCAGGAGCTCCTCGCGGTGGCGCGCGAGCGTCCCGGCGCGCTCAACTATTCCTCCGCCGGCGCCGGCACGACGCAGCACCTGGCCGGCGAGCTCTTCAAGCTGCGCACGGGTACGCAGATCGTCCACATCCCCTACAAGGGCAGCGCGCCTTCGCTCACCGCGCTGGTCGCGGGCGAGGTGCAGCTCAGCTTCGCCAACACCGTGGCGATCAACCAGCACGTCAGGTCCGGCCGCCTGCGGGCGATCGCCGTGGCGGGGCCGAAGCGCACCGACCTCATGCCCGATGTGCCGACGCTGACCGAGAGCGGCGTGGGCGGCGTCAACGTCCCGCTGTGGTTCGGCCTGCTCGCGCCCGCCGGCACGCCGCGCGAGGTGATCCAGATCCTCGCCACGGGCACTGCTCGCGCCGCGCGCTCGCCCGACCTGCGGCAGAAGCTGCAGGAACAGGGCGCCGAGCCGGTCGGCAACACGCCCGACGAATTCGCGCGCCTGCTCGAGGCCGAGGTGGCCAGCTGGACCGAGGTGGTGCGGGTCTCCGGCGCCAAGGTCGAATAAATGGTGACTGTCACCATTTAATCGGGGCGCTGGGAGAAGGTGCGCTCGAAGATGTGCTCGGCGATGCGGTTCTTGAGGATCTCGATAGAGCCGCCGGCGATCATCCAGCCGCGGCAGCGGCGCAGGCAGTACTCGACCAGCGCCTCCTGGCTGTAGCCGGTGCCGCCCATCACCTGCAGCGCCTCGTTCGCCACCTCGAAGCCGGCCTGGTTGCAG